>JAIDXU010000307.1 GCA_029058455.1 Paramuribaculum sp. | reverse complement strand
CTACCAATATCGAAGGAATTGACGATGTTATTTCCGAACTTGAGGAAATAGGTTTCTTCACCGCTCCCGCTTCGATGAAGAATCACCTCTGCTATGAAGGAGGATTGATGATACACTCTCTAAATGTATATCTTGCCGCCAAAGCAATCAAGGAGGGATTTGAGAAAATGCGTCCTGACGTGTTTGAATCTATTTCTGATGAGAGCCTGATAATTGCATCGTTGCTTCACGACGTATGCAAATCGAGAATCTACCATCGCAAACGTAATGCTCAGATAGAGTTTGGCAAAGCTGAATATGGCGCCGATTATAGCGACCTGCCTGTGGGGCATGGCGAAAAGTCGGTTATCATGCTTCTTCTTATGGGTCTTAATCTTACCGACGCCGAGATCTGTGCCATACGCTGGCACATGGGTGCATGGAGTATTGTGGGAGCTGATTCCGAACTTCAGCAAAGTTTCCGTCGTGCCGGTGAGCTTTATCCACTTGTCGGCATAATTCAGAGCGCCGATACTCTTGCCGCACACATTCTTGAATGTAAATATACCTGTATCAATCCCTGATAAAAATTATTTGCAGGTAAAATAACAACCCCCGGCTACATGCAGAGTGGCCGGGGGTTGCTGTATCGGTAGATTATAATCAATAGATTATCTTGTTGCCGTCGGAGGTGATGTGAATCATGCCGGGAACAGGTTTTGAAACCTTGCGGCCGGCGGTGTCATAGATTGTAGTCGAAAGATTGTTGTTATCGGCTTCAACCGCTGAAATGCCTGAAGTGTTGGTCACCACATTGCGGTGAGCGCGGTTAAAGGCAATATATGTTTCGGTTGAGGGTGACTCGTTAAACTTGGCTGCTGCCGATTTTAGCGCTTCGATCAGCTCGGTGCGGTCGGGATACTTGGTGATTGCGTCGGCAAGCTTTCCTTCCACAACCTGACGTGTGAGCTCAAGGGCGGTGCTGAGATCAGTGTCGGCGCAGTATTCGTAGGCACCCGAGGTGATGGCCTCAACGGTGAGATTGCGGTAAACCTCAGTATAGTCTTTACCGAATGTTGCTTCTTCATAGAGAATACCGATAGTGCCGTTGTCGAGGAGAGTAAGCGAGGAATATGCCGATCCGAGCTGGGAAATCTGATATGAGCCGTCCCAGTTGGTAGCTATGGCCTGTGCTGATCCGAAGTCCTCATATCCGTTGTCGAGAATCTTGAAATTCACACCCACGTTTACACGCGACGATGGATGAAGAGGAATGGCCTGAAGCATCATGTAGGCTTTCTTACCGGTGGTTTTATTCTTAACAGGCACAATGAGTGGATCGCCGTTACAGGAAGCGGCGCCGGTAATCATTTTGCCAAACACAGCCTGATCCCAGTCTCCCTTTCCGGCCTCGATGTCGGTATATGTAAAGATGTTGAAAGTGCGGCCGCCTGAAGCACGTCCGCTATAAACAAGCGAACCGTCGGGCAGTTCCTCACATTTGGGCTCAGAGCCTCCGGTTGTAAGAGCGGGGCGGTAGGGATCGCCGAGAATATTCCATGTCTTACCGAAATCGTCGGAATAGAACACCCAGCACTGAGTGTCGGGAATCGAGGCCGAGCGTCCGCCACCGATATTGTATATTCTGTAGTGTGTGCCGACTTTGATATATTTACTTTGAATCATTCGGCCGGCGGTGAAAAAGAGTCCGTCAACAGCGCCATATTCGCAATTGTTGTCGAGCTGGGTGAGGATGTATTCGGTAATGTCCTGCCAGGGGGTCCATGTCAGACCTGCATCGGTGCTGGTCCATGTAGCAAGACCCTGAGGAATTTTACGGGTAGCCTGACCGATGGGAACACGGCCGCATACCGCCATCAGGAGCAGATCGCCGCTCTCACGGTCGGCCACAAGAGAGGGATCTCCAAATCCGCAGTCACGGTTATGATTGCTTGTAGCGGGAGTGCCTTTGCCATCGCCGTCAGCCACATGATTACCTTCGCCGTCAACGAGATCTGCAGGGAATGTCCAATTATAACCGCCGTCTTCGCTGATAGAGCTGTGAAGGTCTACTTCACCATAGCCGATATCCGAACCACAGGGACGGAAGTCGTTGATGGCAACAAGACGACCTTTGGCGCTTCCACCGGGAATATAGGCCAGAGCCGGAATACGGTAAACGGTGCCGTATGGCTTGGATCCGTTATAGCTAAACACATTTACGCCTCTGGTGTCGGGGGAGGTGGGTGTGAGTCTAACCTTAAATGATGTTGTGGTGATACCTTTGTTATTGCCTGTGAGCTGGAACGATGCCTTGCTGCCGTGTGACACATTCTCAACCACAAAAGTCTGGGGCTCGGTGGTCGAAACCATTGTCTTGCCTCCGCCGGTGATGGTAACGGGATTGTTGGCGTCGTTGCCTACGAAAGTTATTTCATAACCTGATACTTTCATGCTTCCTTCGGTAGAAAGAACGAAAACCGAAGCTTTTGAGGTGCCTTCGCGCAGGTCAAGACCGTTGCCTGAGGCAGCCTCTTTCATGTTGAGAACAGCAGAGCCGTCAGTGCGTTCGGCTGCGAGATATACGCGATGGTTTTCTGTGCCGGCAGTGGTCGACCAAAGATTGTGCCATGTACTTTTGCCGTCAAAATAGCCGGTTTCCATGCTTATGGGCGACTCAATGTAGGGCTCCGGGGCGATTGATTCAAGAGTTACGGTAAACGAGATTGTCGAGATACCCTGATTTTTACCTGTAAGGGTAAATTGAGCCGAGTCATAAAGTCCGAGATCGGTGACGGTGAGAGTCTGTTCGGCGCTTGATGAAACGAGCGAGTGAGCGCCCGAGGTCACGGTTACGGGATTGTTGGAATCATTGCCTACAAAGGTCATGGAGAAGCCGGTCACATGCCAGCTGCCTTCGGTGGCGATGATATAGGTTGAGGAGTTTGCCGAACCTTCGCGCAGATCGAGACCCTTGTTGTCGGTCGCGATACGCATATCGTTTCGGCTTGAGGTGAGAGTGACAACAGGATCAGTGTCGGTGGAAGTCCACACTTTGTTCCATACGCTCGACGGGTTGGCAAACTGACCTGTTGTGGCAGAAATTTCTCTTGTCACCACTTCGGTGGTCTGGGCCGATACTTCAATCGCGGCAGTCGCTACGAGAGCCGTGATGAAATAATGACAGAATTGATGTAAAGACATTCTTAAAAGGATAATGATTGGAATAAAAAAAATAAATCCGTGGCGAAAAGAGAAGCGACAGGGGAGTCCTTTCCTTTTCGCCGCGGATATTAATGGGATGAATTATCAGTTGTAA
>JAIDXU010000306.1 GCA_029058455.1 Paramuribaculum sp. | reverse complement strand
GAGGTATTCACCGGACGCTACACCAGACAAAGCTAACCTCCACATACATTATGGTACATATCAATGATAATTTCACAAAGCTCCGCGCCAGCTACCTATTCTCTGAAATAGCACGCAAAGTCGAAGCTTTCAGAGAGTCACACCCATCTGCCAGGATAATCCGCATGGGCATAGGCGATGTTACCCGCCCCCTCTGTGCTGCCGCTATCCAAGGCCTCCGCGCCGGAGTTGACCATGAGGCAGACGAAACCACATTCCACGGCTACGGTCCCGAGCAGGGATACCTGTTTCTTCGTGAAAAGATAGCTGAAGGCGACTATGCCGCACGCGGCATAGATATCTCCCCCGATGAGATCTTCATATCCGACGGCGCCAAGAGCGACACCGGCAATATAGGCGACATACTCGCTGCCGACTGTCGCATTGCGGTGACCGATCCGGTCTATCCCGTCTATGTTGACACCAACGTGATGGCCGGGCGTGCGGGAGAATTGCTGCCCGACGGACGCTGGAGCCGCATCATATATCTCCCCTGCACTGCCGCCAACGACTTCGTGCCCGCTCTCCCGGCAGAGCGTCCGGATGTGATTTACCTCTGCTATCCCAACAATCCCACCGGCACTACCCTCACCCGCCCGCAGCTCAAACAGTGGGTGGACTACGCACGCGCCAACGGTTCAATCATATTCTTTGACTCCGCCTACGAGGCCTATGTCTCCTCTCCCGAAATCCCCCGATCCATCTATGAGATCGAGGGGGCCAGAGAGGTAGCGATCGAGTTCAGGAGTTTTTCAAAAACAGCTGGTTTCACAGGCATACGCTGCGGCTATACCGTAATACCCCGTCAGCTTTGCGGCCAAAGCTCCTCGGGAGCCGAAGTGAGCCTCCACTCGCTGTGGCTCCGCCGCCAGTCAACCAAATTCAATGGCGCAAGCTATATCACACAGCGTGCGGCGGAGGCCCTCTATACCCCTCAGGGGAAAGAGCAGATCGCCGAGACAATCGGTTTCTATATGACCAATGCCTCTATACTCCGCAGCGGGCTCGCTGCCGCCGGGCTTCGCGCATGGGGCGGCATTGACGCTCCCTATATATGGCTCAAGACACCCGACGGACTCTCATCATGGGAGTTTTTCGACCTTCTGCTCCAGCGCTGCAACGTGGTCGGCACTCCCGGTGTAGGATTCGGTCCTTCGGGCGAAGGCTACTTCCGCCTCACTGCCTTCGGCCGTCGCGACGACACAGAAGAAGCTGTGGAGCGCATAGCTTCCTTGAGTTTCTGATCCGGATTTATCCGATTAATTTCACCCATAACGAATACAACTCCAGCTATATATGTCATCACTTAGATTCAAAGTAGTCGACGAAGCCTTCAACCGCAAGGCAGATCCGGTGGAAATACCGGCCGAACGTCCGGAAAAATACTATGGCAAATATGTATTCAACCGACAGAAGATGTTTGAATACCTCCCTGCCAAAACCTACGAGGCACTATGCAACGCCATCGACAATAAGGAGCCCCTCCCGCGTGAAGTGGCCGATGAAGTGGCCGAAGGCATGAAACGCTGGGCCATAGAGAACGGAGCCCGCCACTATACCCACTGGTTTCAGCCGCTCACAGAGACTACCGCCGAAAAACACGATGCTTTCATCGACCACGACGGCAAGGGCGGAGTAGTCGAAAACTTCACCGGCAAGCTCCTCGTGCAGCAGGAGCCCGACGCCTCGAGCTTCCCCAATGGCGGTATCCGCAACACTTTCGAAGCCCGCGGATATTCAGCATGGGACATCTCCTCCCCCGCATTTATCCTCGGCAACACCCTCTGTATTCCCACCATCTTCATCTCCTATACAGGCGAATCGCTTGACTATAAGACTCCCCTGCTGAGAGCTCTCAACAGTGTGGACCGTGCCGCCACTGCGGTGGTAAGACTCTTTGACCCCGAAGTCAACCATGTGAAGAGCTATCTCGGCTGGGAGCAGGAATATTTTCTCGTCGATGAGTCGCTCTATTCAGCCCGTCCGGACCTAATGCTCACCGGACGCACGCTCATGGGCCACGAATCAGCCAAGAACCAGCAGCTCGAAGACCATTATTTCGGCGCCATCCCCTCAAGAGTGGAGGCTTTCATGCTCGACCTCGAGATCGAATGCCACAAGCTTGGCATCCCCGCCAAAACGCGCCACAATGAGGTGGCGCCAAACCAGTTTGAGCTCGCCCCCATATTCGAGGAAACCAACCTCGCCAACGACCACAACCTTCTGCTCATGTCGCTGATGGCCGAAGTTGCAAGCCGTCATCACTTCCGTGTGCTTCTACACGAAAAACCTTTTGCCGGAATCAACGGTTCGGGCAAGCACAACAACTGGAGTCTCGGCACCGATACCGGCACCATGCTCTTCTCACCCGGTAAGACATCGAAAGACAATCTTCAGTTCATCACCTTTGTAGTCAACGTAATGGCTGCCGTTTACCGTCACAACGGCCTGATCAAAGCCTCGATTATGTCGGCTACAAACGCCCATCGTCTCGGCGCCAACGAAGCACCTCCAGCCATTATCTCGATATTCACCGGCACACAGCTGGCCAATATTCTGTCGCGTATCGCTACCTCGTCGACCGATGACCTCATAGATCTTAACGACAAGGAGGAAATCAACCTCAACCTGTCGCAGATTCCCGAGATTATGATCGATGCGACCGACCGCAACCGCACATCGCCTTTTGCCTTTATCGGTAACCGCTTTGAATTCCGTGCCTTGGGAGCGTCGGCCAACTGCGCTTCGCCCATGATTGCCATCAACACCGCTGTTTCCGAACAGCTCACTCTCTTTAAAGAAGCCGTTGACAAGCGTCTCGCTCAAGGTCAGCCCCTCCGCACTGCCCTGCTTGAAGAAATCCGCACCCTCATCCTTGAATCCGAACCTATCCACTTCGACGGTAACGGTTATTCCGATGAATGGAAAGCTGAAGCCGCCCGCCGCGGTCTCGACTGCGAGACTTCTGTTCCCGCGATATTCGACTCATACCTCGCCCCCGCCTCGATAAAAATGTTTACCGAAGCCGGAGTCTTTTCAAAAGTCGAGCTTGAGGCCCGCAACGAGGTTAAATGGGAAATGTATACAAAGAAAGTGCAGATCGAAGCCAGAGTGCTCGGCGATCTCGCTCTCAACCATATTATCCCGGTAGCCATGCGCTATCAGTCAATGCTGCTCGACAACGTGCTCAAAATCAAGAGTGTGTTCACAGCCAACAAAGCTGATTCTCTCATTCAGAGCGATATGGAGGCTATCGAAGCAATCGCTTTCCATATCAACAGCATCCGTAACGATGTCAAAGATATGGTCAATGCCCGCAAGGTTGCCAACCGCATTCCCGCCGAGCGCGAGAAAGCCGTGGCCTACCACGACACTGTCGTGCCTGTGATGGATGTGATCCGCGACCATATAGATCATCTCGAACAGATGATCGACAACGAAATGTGGCCTCTGCCCAAATATCGCGAACTTCTGTTCATCCGCTGATTTCCGGGTAATTTTTTTATGGAACTCATAAAACACGAGTGTGGCGTGGCCATGATAAGGCTGCGCAAACCTCTCGAGCACTACAAGAAGAAATACGGCACCTATGCTTTCGGCCTTGAAAAGCTCTATCTCCTGATGGAGAAACAGCACAACCGCGGGCAGGAAGCTGCCGGAATCGGCGTTGTGAAAATGATGGCCGAACCGGGCGAGGAGTATATCTTCCGCGAAAGGGCTCTCGGCACCGGCGCCATCTCCGAGATTTTCGACGGAATCATGCCGAAGCTCGCCGCAATAGGTCTCGAGGATATGACGCCCGAAGATGCGGCACGTTATGCCCCCTTTATCGGTGAAATCTATATGGGTCACCTCCGGTATTCCACTACCGGCAAAAGCGGTATCAGCTATGTTCATCCTTTTCTGAGGCGCAACAACTGGCCGTCGCGCAACCTTCTGTTGTGTGGCAATTTCAACATGACCAATGTTGAGGATATTTTCAAATCGATCGTGGAGCGCGGCCAGCATCCACGCATCTATGCCGACACCGTAATGTTGCTCGAACAGCTCGGTTATGCGCTTGACTCCGAAAATCAGCGTCTCTACCGGCGTCACCGCTTTGAGATGCCCGAGCCGATGCTCACCCACACAATCGAGAAATGTCTCGATCTCGGAAGGGTGCTTCGTGCAGAAGCTCCGATGTGGGACGGCGGTTATGTGATCTGCGGCGCCACCGGTTCAGGCGATATGTTCACCCTGCGCGATCCCAAAGGAATCCGCCCCGCTTTCTACTATGCCGACGATGAAATAATTGTAGTTGCCTCCGAGCGCCCGGTTATCCAGACGGTGCTGAACAAGCCGTTTGACGCCATCAAGGAGCTTCAGCCCGGAAGCGCGCTAATAGTGGAACCTGACGCAGATATGCGCATTGAGCAGATTCTTCCGGCTACCGACAACTGCCGCTGCTCGTTTGAACGCATTTATTTCTCACGCGGCTCCGACGCCGATATATATCGCGAGCGCAAAGCTCTCGGCCGCAATCTCACCGACAGCATTATCGATGCCCTCCCGCCGGCCGATTCGACTCTCACACGGCTCGACAATACGGTATTTTCGTTTATACCCAACACTGCCGAAGTGGCCTTTATTGGCATGATGGAGGGTCTTGACAATCGGCTGTCTGAAATAAAACAGAACATAATTCTCCAGCTTGCAGATAGCGGCAATCTCAACCGTGAAACCCTCGCGGATATAAGCGCTCACCGCCTCAGAATCGAGAAAATCGCAATCAAGGATATAAAATTGCGTACCTTTATTTCTGAAAGCTCAACCCGCAATGATCTTGCCGCCCATGTCTATGATGTGACCTACGGATGTATCAAAGACAATATTGACACTCTTGTGGTTATCGACGACTCAATTGTGAGAGGCACCACGCTCAAACGCTCGATTCTCCGAATCTTCGACAGGTTGAAACCGCGCAAGATTATTGTGGCGTCGTCAGCTCCACAAGTGCGCTATCCAGACTGCTATGGCATTGACATGTCGCGCATAGGCGAGTTTATTGCTTTCCGCGCAGCTGTCAGCCTGCTCAAAAAGCGAAATATGACTCATATTCTCGACAATGTTTATCAGAAATGTCTCTATTCGCTCAATCATCCGGAGGTAAATCCCGAAAACTATGTAAAGGAGGTCTACAGTCCTTTCACCGATAAGCAGATAGCTGACGAGATTGCACGGCTTCTCACTCCCGATGACCTGTCGTGTGAGGTTGAGCTGGTCTATCAGACCCTCGAGGGTCTCCACAGGTCAGTGCCCGATCATCCGGGCGACTGGTATTTCTCCGGCAACTATCCCACCCCCGGCGGCACAAGGTTGGTCAACAGGGCATTCGTAAACTTCTATGAAGGTAACGTTGACAAACGCTGATCGCCTCACATCTGTTTCCTAAAACTTCAGCCACTACACTCATCATGAGCGAAATTTCTCCCCGCGAATCAATCGAAAGACTTAGGCAGGAAATCAACCGTCACAACCATAATTATTATGTGCTCAACTCACCGGAGATTTCTGACCGCGACTTCGATATGCTCCTCAAAGAGCTTGAAGCTCTCGAGGCGCAATATCCTGAATATGCCGACCCGC
>JAIDXU010000305.1 GCA_029058455.1 Paramuribaculum sp. | reverse complement strand
GTCAGGCTTTCAGAATGAAGAATATTGTGCTTGCCGCCTCGACCTTTGACGGAGGTCTCTTTACTCCAATGAGCGATTTTCTTAATCGACTTGCGGCCAAAACATTGCGTAATCGCCGTGTGGCGCTTATCGAAAACGGCTCATGGGCGCCACAAGCTGCAAGGCTTATGAGCGCAACGCTCTCTACGATGAAAAATATAGAGATTATTTCGCCCACCATTACCGTTCAGACCGCTCCTGACAGCGAAACCGAAAACGTGCTGAGACAGCTTGCCGATAATCTTCTTGCCTGAACTTCGCGATCAGATTGAAGGGCTGTGGTTAAAAGGTGATAAAAGAGGTGTGCCATTAGGCGAAAACCGATTTTTTTTGCTACCTTTGTTGCTTGAATATTAAGTATAAAACAACAAACAGCATATATCATCATGAAATTTTCAGCTCAGAGCAAGTCTCTCTACTCATGTGTCTCGGCAGTGAGTAAGGTGATCAACTCAAAAAATGCGCTCACCGTGCTCAATAACTTCTTGTTTACCCTCAGTGGTAACGAGCTTACAATCAAGGCCTCCGATATGGAACATTCTCTTGTGGGCCGTATTGATGTAACCGATGCCGAGGGTGAAGGATCGTTTTGTCTTGACGCTCACCGCATAGTGGATCTTCTTAAGGAAATGCCTGCTCAGGGTATGACATTTGAGGTCAATGATGAGAATCTTGAAACAGTCATTACCTATCCCAACGGACGATATGACACCGTGGCGATTGCAGGTAATGAATATCCGAGAATGGAAACTGAGGATCCCGAGGCGGTAAACGAAACTTTTGTGGTGTCGACCAATCAGGTGCTCCGCGGAATCGAGAACACAATCTTTGCCGTAGGCACCGACGATCTCCGTCCTCAGATGATGGGTATTCTCTGGGATATAAAGCCCGATAGAATAGTGTTTGTGGCTACCGATACCCGCAAACTTGTGAAATATACCGATTCGGCTATCAAACCGGAGTGTGAGTGCTCGTTTATTCTTCCCCTCAAGGCTGCAAATGTGTTGAAAAACGTGTTTGCCAAAGAAACCACCGTCAATGTGCGCCTGTCGCATAAAAGCGTGACATTCACTTCGGCTAACTTTGTTTTCAACTGCCGTCTCATCAAGGGCATGTTCCCCGACTATAACCGCGTTATTCCTCCTTCCAATCCCAATATCGTAACTCTCGACCGTCAGAACTTCATTAACGCTATCCGTCGCGTGACCGTGTTCGGTAACGACGGTAACGGACTTGTGATTTTCAAGCTATCGGAAGATCAGCTTCAGCTCCGTGCCAGCGATACAAGCTATGGCACCTCAGGCCGCGAAACAGTGTCATGTTCATATACCGGCACCCCTCTCACCATCGGATTCAGCGCACCTTACATTCTCGAGATTTTCAACACTATCTCGACCACAGATGTAATCATGAAGCTGGCCGATCAATCAAGACCTGCCGTATGCGTGCCCGATGAAAATGAGCCCGATACCGAGCTGCTGATCATTCTCATGCCCATGAATATCGTTGATACCGCCAACATCTGATTGTCACAGAAATGAATCTCAATCTCAAGCGTCCCATAATTTTTTTCGATCTTGAAACCACAGGCACCTCGATTCTTACCGACAGGATTGTTGAGATCTCTGTTCTAAAGATAATGCCTGACGGCTCGGAAATCGAACACACCCGCCGTGTTAATCCCGGAATGCCTATTCCGGCAGCCGCTACTGCCATTCATCATATTACCGATGAGGATGTGGCTTCGGCGCCTAAGTTTGAGGAGATAGCTCCTAAACTCAAGCTTTTTATCGAGGGGTGTGACATAGCCGGCTTTAATTCCACCAAATTCGATGTTCCGCTTCTTGATGAGGAATTTCACAGAGCCAAAGTGGAATTTGATTTCAGCCGGGCCAAGTTTATTGATGTGCAGACTATCTTCCACAAGAAGGAGCAGCGTACACTTTCGGCCGCATATCGTTTTTACTGTGATAAGGAGCTTGACGGAGCCCACTCGGCATGTGCCGATACCCGCGCCACCTATGAGGTACTCAAAGCTCAGCTCGATCGTTATGATGATCTTTCTCCCGAGGTGGATATGCTCAGCGACTTCTCAACCCAAAACAAAAATGTGGACTTCATGGGGCGTCTCATCTATGACAGCAAGGGGCGCGAGATGATAAATTTCGGTAAATATAAGGGTAAGGCTTGTGAGGAGGTTCTTGCCGCCGATCCCGGATATTACTCATGGGTGATGAAAGGTGATTTCGCCCACAACACCAAGGATGCCTTTACCAAAATAATGCTCCGCGTCAAATCTGAGGCAAAAAATGCTAAAAGGTAAACATATCATTTTAGGAATTACCGGTGGAATAGCCGCCTATAAGAGTGTGACACTTTTGCGCGGACTGGTGAAAGCCGGCGCCGAGGTGCAGTGCGTAATCACTCCTGCCGGAAAAGAATTTATTACACCCGTGACTCTTTCGGCTTTGTCGGGCAAGCCTGTTATAAGCGAGTTTTTCACAGCCAACACAGGTGAATGGCACAGCCACGTAGACCTCGGTCTGTGGGCTGACGCTATGGTGATAGCTCCCGCGACAGCATCGACCATTGCCAAGATGGCTACAGGTGTGGCTGACAATATGCTTGTCACGACCTATCTTTCGGCCAAAGCCCCTGTATTTATTGCCCCGGCTATGGATCTTGACATGATGGCTCATCCCTCCACAACCCGCAACCTCAAAACCCTGCGGGCAGACGGCGTAACAATTATAGAGCCTCAGAGCGGTGAATTGGCAAGTCATCTCATCGGCAAGGGAAGAATGGAGGAGCCTGAAAAAATACTTCAGGTGCTTGACCGTTTTTTCAGTCAGCGTGATGATTTGGCAGGTAAGAAGATGCTTATAACCGCCGGTCCGACTTATGAGCGCATTGACCCTGTAAGATTTATCGGTAATTTCTCTACCGGCAAAATGGGTTATGCCATTGCTGACGAAGCCGCTGCAAGAGGTGCCGAAGTAACGATAGTGAGCGGTCCGGTAAGTATAGCTCCCCGCCATCCCGGTGTGAAAGTGGTTAAAGTCGAATCAGCCCGCGAAATGCTGGCGGAATGTGAGAAACTGTTTCCCCCAACCGATATAGCCGTTATGACCGCTGCGGTTGCCGATTATGCAC
>JAIDXU010000304.1 GCA_029058455.1 Paramuribaculum sp. | reverse complement strand
CGTTATATATATGTGTCTCTTATCTTTCATGAATGTAGTGTGTTTAAGATCCCGGCACAGTTATGCCGGTCGTTGTACCGTTCTGCCATCCTTTGACGGTGACCGTGAGACCGACCTTATCGCTGATGATGGGGTCTCCGGCGTTGGGTCCTTCGGAGGGCTTAACGTCAGGGGCATGCAGACCCACTCCGTAAGTATAGTCGAGGGTGTAGGTATAATAATATCCCGGTTCCCAGTCGCCCGTAACAGGAATGGCCGACCAGCCGAACTCCTTGACCGTGCTACCCTGAGGCAGGGAGTAGGGTGCAGTCAGTTGGGAGTCGGTATAATACTTTCCGTCACCCCCTTTATATAACTGCTGCGACATTACGGTGCCGTCACCGCCAACCGCCAGATATACCTTTGGAATGTTAAGAGCATTAGGACCCTGGTTAGTGTCGGTATAGGGATACTGCTGCTTGCCCTTTATGTCTATTACTCTGAGAAGCACCCCCAGATATAATCCCTGACCGGAATTGGTCTTGTCATTTTCATAGTTCCAGGCGGCATATTCGTCGGGCAGAAGCATAGCGTAGTTGCAACCTTGGGTGCCTCCCATAATCGAAACTCCGGTTGCCGTATTGTCAAGCGTCACTATCCTTTCGCCGGGGGTATAGATATATTTCACATCTTGTTTCTCTTCTCCGAAGATCCAGTCGCCGGCCTCCGGCTGAGGTTTGAAATCGAATGTTGCCTTTGAATAAGTGCCGCCTATGAGTATGCCGGCAATCTCTATTTTACAGCTCTTGCTTTCACCCTTGGCATTTACTTCGATACGGCTCAGCTTGTGTTGGAAATCAAGCCTGATGTCAGAATACATTTCCGACTTCATCGACACGCTCCTGTAGGCGGCTATAAAATCGACCTGCTGCGAAATATCCTCAGAGATAGTGAAATCAGTTATTTTGAAGTCAAAATCAGGCACAATGCCGCTCATTGTTGTATTATTACCGGTAGAGGCGGGAGCAGGATAACAGGCGAAGAATGTCAGATCGTATTTCTCTTTGCCGGGCGAGGGCCACACACACTCCTCGGAAGAGAACACACCGCTCTCATCGCTTTTTCTCACCAATATATTGTTGATAAATGGATCAAGATTGCCATCCACGGCATCGGCGGGGTTGAAGACCGTTACACAAAACTCGTCAAGATTATCCATGTCGACAACTTGCGCACGGCTTTCGCCCGACGGAATACTTGTGCGGAAATACATGCGGTTATCTCCCGTCGGGGATTTCGGTTCAGGGCCGTCATTTGTGCAAGAAGCGAGCAAAAGAACGGCTCCGACAGTAAGGTATGTTAATTTAATTATATTCATATATCGTAGTGGATTTATTTGCGTGGAACGGAAACATCATTGCTTGCGCCTTCTTTCCAGTCGGTCACATTGACATCAAAGCTCATATTTACCTCTTCATCAACAATATCGAGAGCGAGGGAATATGAATACATTTTCCCCGCCTCCCAGCCGCCAATAGGGGTTTGAGCAACCATAGTCTGTTGCAGCTGCTCCTCTCCGTGGTCGTATATATAGGTGATTTTCATGATAATCTCCTTGTTCTCAGGCTGGGGAATCATAAACATGGCATTATCGTCGGGAAACAGAGGCTGTGTATCGCCATTGTTTACATCAGTATCGATTTCAGCGACAAGATTGCTCATTCCCGATATGTCGGTCCACGAAAGAGTGTAATCGTCGGTTCTGCTGCCGGCAGTAAGAGTAGCGGGAGTGACAGCAAATGTGCCGGTTTTATTTACCCCCTCAAGCTCTATCTCGGTTACCCTGACTTTATCGACCGTGCCGGTAAGACTAAGCAAGAAGTTGATTCTCGACATTATGTGAAAGAACTTCAGATTGACGGGTGTGGCCGAATTGTCGGTATGCCCTCTCCGATGAGTGGCTGCGATAATATCTACAAGCTCATGCGTGTTGATTTTCTCCCCGTCAGATACGGGAATTGTGTATGTGGAGCTGAGTGTGGAATTGGAATATTGCAAATCATCGGCCGCCCCGGAGAGTACGGATGTCGGATATATAGCCACGAAACTATACTCATATTTGGGAAGCCAATAGCGGGTGTCACCATAGCTCCAGCTACTGCCGTCATATTCCACTTCCGTATTGTAGAATATTACGGTGGGTTTGTTGCCGGAGTTCTCTGACACAACATTCTTCATATCGCCGCACACTGCGAAACGGGAACCTTTCGTGTTGATATCGGCAGTCACTGACGCACGGGTGAGGCCGGAGGTTGCGAATAACAATTCCACACCCTCTCCCTCCGCGTTAACGTTCGGGTCGGAATCGCACGAAGAAGCAAGACAGACTGCGATAACGAAAAGTAAATATAACCAGACCGATTTTGAATATACTATGTTCACGATGTAGATTGATACAATTAATTCGCAAAATTAATCATTTGTATTTATAAATCCAAATCACAGATCTGCAAATTCCGAAAAAAATTCCGAATTAACACCAAATTAACACGTCGCAAACTTTACGGGCTGTAATTACGGGCAAACTGAAAG
>JAIDXU010000303.1 GCA_029058455.1 Paramuribaculum sp. | reverse complement strand
GGCTATGTGTTGCGCCATGCTCACGTCATGTGGCGAATATCAGCGTCTTCTTAAGTCAAACGACCTGAATGCCAAATTCGAATACGCCAAGAAAGCTTATGCAGAGAAGCGCTATGTGCAGGCTTCAACTCTGTTGAGCGACATAGTGGGTGTGATGAAAGGTTCCTCAAACGCCGAGGAAGCTCTCTATCTGCTTGGTATGAGTTATTATGAAAACAAGGATTATCCCAATTCGGGAGTTGTTTTCAAACAATATTATTCGCGCTATCCCAAAGGGCAGTATGCCGAGCAGGCACGCTTTTATTGCGGCTACGGTTACTATCATGAGTCTCCCGATCCTCAGCTCGATCAGTCAGACACCATGAAAGCAATCGAGGAACTTCAGGGATTTCTTGACTATTTCCCCACGAGCGATATGGCGCCGCAGGCTCAGGAGGCAATTTTTGAGCTTCAGGATAAACTCACTCTCAAGGAGTTGCAAAGTGCCCAGCTTTATTATAACCTCGGCAACTTCATGATGCAGAATAATTATGAGTCGGCAATCGTAGTGGCCAAAAACGCTATCAAGACTTATCCTTATTCAAAATATAAGGAAGACCTCGAGCTGCTGATTCTCAAATCGCTCTATCAGGAAGCCCGACAGAGTATCAGTGAGAAAAAAGTTGACCGCTATCGCGATGTGCTTGATGAATATTATTCGTATGTCAACAACTATCCCGACAGTCCGAACCGTGATGAGGTGGAGCGTATAGCCGCCATTGCACGCAGCTATGTCAACGATTAATCACTGTCACACATTTTTATAAGAAACAAAACTTTCAACATATCTTTTCAACATAGAAATGGATTACAAGAAAACCAACGCACCGCTCAATACTCAGCCCCGCGACATGATTGAGCTTTCACAAGACACCGGAAACATCTATGAAACCGTATGCGTGATAGCCCGTCGTGCTAATCAGATTGCCGGTGAGATGAAACATGATTTGGAGAAGAAACTTCAGGAATTTGCAACCCTCAACGATAATCTCGAGGAGATTTCGGAAAACAGGGAGCAGATCGAGATTTCACGTTATTACGAGAAACTTCCCAAACCAACTCTCATCGCTACTCAGGAATACATCGAAAAGAAAGTTTATTTCCGCAATCCCGCCAAGGAAAAACGGAATATGGATTAATCAGCCGAGTGCTGAAATTTGACCGGGGTGGCCGGGCATCTCTGTTTCATCCCAATGTGGAGAATGAAGCGGGAAGCCGGGCCACTCCGGTTATTTTTTCAATGCCAACCAAACCTTAATGTCTTGCAAATAAATTTCGGTTTTATGCGAAGAATTTTTCAGATTATCCTTGCGCTGGGGTTGCTGATTATTGCTTGTCCCGCCGCTTTTGCTCAGATTGTTACAACCAGTCCGTCGCCGTTGCAGACCGATTCGAGCCCGATTGTTATAACTTTTCATGCCAATGAGGGTAACAAGCGTCTTGCCGGTCTGGGTCCCAACGAGTCTGTATATGCTCACACAGGCTTGATAACCAACAGGTCAAACTCTGATACCGATTGGCAGTATGCTCCCGCGTGGCTCGATAATTCTGCAAAATATAAACTTACCTATGTTTCAACCGACACATGGCAGCTCACCATTCCCGATCTTTACAGTTATTTCGGTGTGCCTAAGAACGAGGGAATAGTGATCAAGAAACTGATGTTTGTGTTTCGCAATGCCACCGGTTCACTCGAAGGTAAGACAGCAACAGGAGGCGATATTGCCGTAGACGTGCTCCCTTCGGGATTTCACGTGTCGCTGTCATCAAAAGACGCCTCTCTCGGAGTAGTGGGCCTCAATAGCGAGCCTGTAGTCGAAGCTATTGCCACCGACGATTGCAGCAGTATTTCGATTGAAATTGACGGCAAGATATATAAGACGGCTCAAAATACAACTTCGTTCTCCTTGCCGCTTCCTCTTGCAGCCGGAGGCCATACCGTGGTGGCAAAAGCCCGCTCTTCACATGGCGCAGAAGCAGTGTCGGATACTTTAAAGCTTCTCAAGGTTACGTCTATCGCCCCCAAGGGTTACCCGGCACGCGATATTATAAGCGGTGCCGTTTATGAGGCCTCGACCGGTGTATCGCGATTTTGTATTGCTGCCCCAGGAGCAAAAAGTGTGGTGATTGTAGGCTCATGGAACGGTTATGATATTTCAAAAGCTATTCAGCTTACACCTGCAACCCAGTCATGCACTCTTCCTGCCGACACTACCTATATCAAGAATGCTTATATGCTTAAAAAGCCCTGGTTCTGGTGTGAAGTAGGCAAGCTTGATCCGTCGAAGACTTACACCTACTATTATATAGTAGACGGTAAGGTGGCGGTGGCTGACCCATATTCCACTTTGGTGCTTGATCCTGACAACGACCGCTATATTCCCGCTTCGGTGTTCCCCGACATGCCGGTTTATCCCATTGGCAAGGTTGCCGACGGAACTTGCCTGTCGGTTTACAAACCTGCCGGTTCGGCATATAAATGGTCGGCGAGCAGCAGTAACTTCAAGCCTGTTGACAAATCGCGCATAGTGGTTTATGAACTCCTTATCCGCGACTTTACCGGCGAAGAGGGAAAGGCTAATGCATCGGGCACCATTGATGGCGTGATTTCTAAGCTCGATTATATTGCGTCGCTCGGAGCCAACGCCGTGGAGTTTATGCCTGTCATGGAGTTTGGTGGTAATAATTCATGGGGCTATAATCCTAATTTCTATTTTGCTCCCGATAAGGCCTATGGCACTCCCGACGATTACAAACGGTTGTTTGACGAGTGTCACAAGCGTAATCTTGCCGTGATTCTTGATGTGGTGCTCAATCAGGCCGATTCGCGCCATCCGTGGTATCGCATGTATTCTCCGGCTGAAAATCCGTTCTTCAACGGTTCTGCTCCCCATAGTTATAATGTACTCAACGACTGGAATCAGGATAATCCCCTCGTGGCTCGTCAGTGGAATGATATGCTCACCTACTGGCTGGAGGAGTATCGCGTTGACGGTTTCAGATTCGACCTTGTGAAAGGTCTTGGCAACAACGGCAGTTATTCTACGAACTATAACCGCACGACCAACACATTCAGCACTCCGTCAGAAGCCAATACCAACCGACTCAATCAGTCAAGAGTAGATCGAATGAAAAAGCTCCACTCACTTGTGGTGTCAATCAAGCCTGACGCTATTTTCATCAACGAGGATCTTGCCGAAGCCGGTGAGGAAAATCTCATGGGTGAGGTAGGAATGCTCAATTGGGCCAATATCAATAATGCGTCATGTCAGTTTGCGATGGGCTATTCGGAGGATTCAAACCTCAGCAGATTTTATGCTCCCTACGACGGAGGCCGTCTGCGTGGATCTACAATGAGTTATGCCGAGAGCCACGATGAGCAGCGCATGGCCTATAAGCAGACACAATGGGGTGTGGATGCCGTGAAAAAATCACCTGCGATGGCTAAAAGACGTCTCGGCTCTGTTGCCGCTCAGATGCTTCTCACTCCCGGCGCTCACATGATATGGCAATTTCAGGAGCTTGGCGATGCTCAGAATGTGAAAAACGACAACGGGTCAAACAATACCGATCCCCGCAAGGTAGTTTGGAGTTTGCTTGATAATTCCGACAGCCGTGATCTCATGCTCACCTATCGTCAGCTTATGACTTTGAGAAACGCTCATCCCGAACTGTTTGGCAGCGAGGTTATCCCCGAAATCAACTGTGCGGCTTCTGATTGGTCAGGTGGTCGCACCATCTATCTCACCTCGGCCGATCGCACAACTCACCTCGCTTGTGCCATCAATCCTCTTACCGACAAATCTGTGAGAATGACACTCAAACTCTCCGGCAAAGATTATGAGCTGCAGGTTGCAAGCCCCGGCACCTCGCCTCAGCTTAATGTCGACGGCAACGGAGTTGCCACGGTCGAGATTCCACCCGGCGCTTTCGCAGTGTTCGGCAATTTCAAGGTCACCGGCGTTGAGACTGTAGCCGACGATAAGGAAGATGGATGCATGACGGTATATACCATCACCGGTCAGCCTGTGAATATTTCGTCTGACAGCTTACTGCTTGATCTCCCCAAAGGCATCTATATTGTAAAGCAAGGATCGAAAGTTACCAAAATAATCAGATAAAAATGGCTTTGCCGTGAGCAAAACGGCGAGAAACATTGTTTTAGAAATAGGGTGTATCGATTTATTTCGGTCACTCTATTTCTTGATAATTCACACTATGAATATATTAA
>JAIDXU010000302.1 GCA_029058455.1 Paramuribaculum sp. | reverse complement strand
TCTTAGCGTAGGGAATACCCACACTGTCAAACCACCCGTCGATAAGGTCGGTTGCGCGCTTCATCGGGCGACCTGACTCTGAAACAAGAATTATATCGTCGACATAGGGGCGGTGGAGATCGATTTTCTCATAGTTTTCTTTGGTGTAGACACCGGGTTCGAAACCTTTGTCGCGATAAGGATTGCTCTTCATAAATCCGGCTTCTACGGCACGGTCAATTTCCTTATAGAGAGTCTCGACCGAGTCAATGCATATCTCTTCGCGAGCATCTTCGGTGCGCCAGATGGGGAGGGGAGTGCCCCAGTAGCGTGAGCGGCTGAGATTCCAGTCCTGAAGATTCTCAAGCCATTTTCCGAAACGGCCGGCACCTGTTGAGCGGGGCTTCCATTTGATTTCGGTGTTGAGATCAATGAGCAGATCGCGGCAGGCGGTAGTGCGGATAAACCAGCTGTCGAGAGGATAATAGAGCACAGGCTTGTCGGTGCGCCAGCAGTGAGGATATGAGTGAACATGTTTTTCAATCTTAAACACACGGTCACGCTTTTTCAGCTCCATGCAGAGCTCCACATCGAGAGTTTCGGTGGCGTCGGTAGCCTCGGCATTATAGGCGTTTTTAACCCATTTGCCTTCCCACTTCGAATATTCCTCGACATTGACATTGTCTTTCACCCAATCGGGATTGAGAGCGCTTATCTGATAGAAACGGCCGCGGAGGTCAACCATCGGGCGGATGTTACCGTCGGCGTCAATGAGGTGGAGCGGGGGTATATTGTTGAGCTTTGACACACGAAGGTCATCGGCGCCGAATGTGCCGGCGATATGCACAATGCCGGTACCGTCGTCGGTAGAAACATAATCGGCGGGAATTACTCTGAATGCGCCTTCGCCCGGATTAACCCATTTGAAAAGCTGCTCATATTTCATGCCGGCGAGGTCGGAACCCTTTACAGTCTCAACCACACGCCACGGAATTATCTTGGAACCTTTCTCATAGCTGTCGAGATCGGCTTCAGCACCTTCGGCACTGAGAAGTGTGGGCACAAGGGCTTTGGCAATGACAACCGAAATCTTTTCGCCCGAATAAGGGTTATAAGTTCTGATTATGTCATAGTCAATATCGGGTCCTACGGCCAGAGCGGTGTTTGAAGGGAGGGTCCACGGGGTGGTTGTCCAGGCAAGGAACATGGGAGTGCCCCAGCCTTTCATTGATTCTCTCGGATCGGTGGCCACAAATTCAGCGATACATGTTGTGTCTTTCACATCGCGGTAGCAACCTTCCTGGTTGAGCTCGTGTGAGCTGAGACCGGTGCCGGCGGCGGGAGAATAGGGCTGAATTGTGTACCCCTTATAAAGATAGCCCTTTTTGTAGAGCTGGGAGAGCAGCCACCAAAGGGTTTCGATATAGCGGTTGTCGTATGTGATATAGGGGTCGTTGATATCCACCCAGTAGCCCATGAGGTTGGTGAGTGTTTCCCATTCGCGGGTGTATTTCATCACCTCGCGGCGACAGGCTGAATTATAATCGTCAACCGAGATTTTGCGGCCTATATCCTCTTTTGTGATTCCAAGGCTTTTTTCCACGCCAAGCTCCACGGGAAGACCGTGGGTATCCCAACCGGCCTTGCGTTTCACCTCGTAACCTTTCATGGTTTTATATCGGCAGAATATATCTTTGATAGTGCGGGCCATGACATGGTGAATACCGGGCATTCCGTTGGCCGAAGGGGGTCCTTCATAGAATACAAAGGGAGGACAACCCTTGCGGGCCTTGAGACTTGCCTCAAAAAGTGAAGCTTCGTTCCATTGCTCAAGCATTTGCTTGTTGATTTCCGACAAATCAAATCGGCTATATTCTTCAAACTGTTTTTTCATACTGAAAACCGTGTGGAAAAAATTTTCGCAAATTTACGACTTTTTTGTCAAATAACCTAATTTCCGAGGTTTAGGCGGGTGGCGAAAAAAAGAGTTCCGCGACAACGGTGTCACGGAACTCTCCTTCTTTTAATGCAAGCTGTAGTTAGAAGGAATATGGTGCTTATTTGTCAAAC
>JAIDXU010000030.1 GCA_029058455.1 Paramuribaculum sp. | reverse complement strand
AGATTCGTATAAGAGACAGGCACCAGATAGAGCGTAATGGCGGTGACGTAACCAACGGTGTGGCACTGACTCAGACAGGTATGCTACACCCCACTAATCATACTATAGGAGATGTAACCTTTCCTATGGCGACAACATGGGTAAGAAGCGAGTCGGGAGTAACCTCTCCGCTTGATTCACTCCACCGCTATAATGTTGCCGTGGGTCAGTTCAAGCAGATTTTCAACGCAAGAGCACTCTTCAACCGCCTGAAAAGTTCACACTATCCCGACGCCGTGATGATGAAAACCTCCGAAGGATATTATGTAGTGGCGTCGATGTCGACCAATGTTCCTATCGAAGCCCTCAAGGGGCTCGAAGAGATAAAAGCCGACACCACAGTCAAACCACGCGAGCCGTTTCCTTTCATTCTCCGCCCCGCCCAATATGCAAGATAATCTTTCCTGTCAATTAAGGAAGTCAACTATCAGACCCATCTGGAAACGTCTCGGATTCATAGGATAAAGCGGCATTGAGAAATAATTGTTGCCACCTATCATTCCCTGATTGAAGTGGGAAAAGAGAACATAGAAGCGGGTTTTTGACAGCTTCATATTGACGTAGGCATTCATAAAAGGATAACCACCTGCTTTGGCTGACCGCTGATTGCAAAAAGCCATTGTGCTCGGCTGATAGGTCGGAGCGAAATATTCCGAATACCAGTCACAGTCCACACCCATCTGCACTGTCAGCACCTTAGCTACCTTAAACCACAGATAGAGATTGGAATAAACAGCTAATTTGGGCAGCGGTATTATTTCTTCATTTGAGGATGTCTGATAGGTCACCCGATTATCCCAATGAAGAATACCCAGCTTGAAGTTCTGACGAAGGGAAGCACTGAATACCTGCACACTGCCGGAATATTGAGCCGGGAGAAAATTATCACCGAAATAGAGATAGTTCTGCACATTTTCTACGCCAACCTCTATCCTTGTCCGCGACCTTGAATAGTCGATCGCTCCGCCAACGCGCAAACGCCGCTCCTTTCCAAAATCATTCTGCCATGCAAAATGATTTGAAATATAATTATTCATAAGATAGGGTGCGGTGCGGTTGCTGAACGACCCCGTGGCATCAATATCGAGAGTATCTCCGAAAAGAGGAATCGAGGTATTGATATTGCCGTCGAGATCCACCTCACCGATTGCGTCACCTAACAGACCGAATTTAGCCGTGGCTTCATATCTCAGCAAAGAGCCTCTTTGCTTGGTAAGCTGACCGCCTACCCACAGCAAATTGCGTGTCGCCGAAGCTGCCGGATTGACACCCTCGGGCAATGGTGTCAGATCGTCAAGGCCCAAGTTGGTAACAGTGTCGGGAGTTTGATTATATTTCCTTATCTCATGAATCATGAAAGCCGACAAGCCGAATTTGGCATACTTGTGAAATCCCTCCACAAGCGACAGACCCACGATGTTTTTCAACGACCAGTATTTTGTCACATCATGAGTCGCCGAATTACTAAGATAGTGGTTTTCCCAAAAGCTCTTTTCCTCTTCGCTCGATTTATTGATGAAGAGATGTCGTGAGGCCTGATAATCCAAAGTCCATGTCACACTGCTCACGGCCACAAATTCACGCTTGGGAATTGTGTCGGCGGGATCAGGTTCGCCGGTCTCGAGAGTGTCGCGTGGCAGATCCTTCCAGAAGCCGAATTTCAACTTGTTGTTGACCATCAGCTCAGCACCCGTGAGACGGTTATGTGATGATGACAGATTGGTGGGAATGGCCGAAGGTTCGATCTTGCTCACACCACCCTGCAACACCGCCGGGTCAACAATATAGAGCGAATCGGTAATTCCTCCGTTTTCCTTATTAAGCGAATTATAGTGATTATAGAAAGCCTGAAGCTCATATCGGTCTCCCATATATGAGCCCGACAATCCCCAGTTGACATGCTTGGCCGACTGATTGGCATAGGAACCTTTACTGTATAGATAGTCAAGCATTGCCCCTACCTGAATACGTCGGTTAACATTGCCCGAGAAATTCATGCTCAGACGATCCTGGGTATTTTCCTTGCCGCCACCGGTGCTGTAACCAAGCTGAGTGATAGGAATACGCGAATTATAAAACACATGATTGCCTCTCATCGGCAGCCAATGGGTCAGCGCATCGCGAAAAAAGAAATCGCTTATATTCTCGCGCTCCATATAGAGCATATTCATACCCTCGGCACCGTAGTTGCCGGTAGTGGCCCACGCCGGGGTAACATCGTTGGGAACGAAATTAAGGTAATAGTTATAGAGCGTCGTATCGACCGGCACCCTCTCACGAAGGCCCAGAGGCGGAAGCATTTTCCATGCCCACACCACCTGCTCAGGCAGCTTGGTCGAGGATGACGAGGATGAACCCGACGACCCTGAGACCGTGCTCCCGCTACCGAAACTCTGAGCTGATGCGGTTATAATTCCACTCATCATAACCGTCAATGCAATCAGCGCTTTCACTCTCCGTAATATCATAATTTGTTTAATCTCGGATAAAAAACTCCGTTGATTCTGCAAAATTACTCAAAATCCGCCACACTTCCCAATAGTGCGACTCATATC
>JAIDXU010000003.1 GCA_029058455.1 Paramuribaculum sp. | reverse complement strand
ACATATACTCTCGCATTGAACTGATGGCCATATTAAAACACCCGCTTAATATCTTCAACACTCACCGCTGCGGCGGCTCTGGCTCCATGAGAGGGCGCACCGATATAAACGGCATCGGCGCCATGGTTGATGGCGGTTATCGCAATATCGGCGTCACGCGCCGGAGCAAGAAGCTCCAAATCGGTCGGCTTATGGATTGTTTCAGTCATATCGGTTTGAAATTGTCAGGCAATATTAATATTTTTTCGTGTCACAGCCAAAATCCTTATCATGAATTTCAATAAAGTTTTGGGAGCGACAATCGGTGACACTCCCAAAAGTTATATTAACTTTGCATCACCAATCAAAAATCATGACTAATATCAATAATAAGGATATGAGCGAACTCTTTGACCAATGGGATAGGGAACATCTGTGGCATCCCTATACATCAACCGTTGATCCGCTGCCCACCTATAAGGTCGATAGCGCCAACGGCGTGGAAATACGTCTTGCTGACGGGCGTGAACTCATCGACGGAATGTCATCGTGGTGGTGTGTGATTCACGGTTATAACCACCCTAAACTTAATGAGGCTATGGCCCGTCAGGCTGAAAAGATGAGTCATGTGATGTTTGGCGGCTTCACTCATCAGCCCGCTATCGATCTCGGAAAGAAATTGCTGGCTATGGCTCCCGAGGGCATGGAGTGTGTGTTCTATGCCGATTCAGGATCGGTAGCCACCGAGGTTGCAATGAAAATGGCGGTACAGGCCGCTCTATCCAAATCAAAAGATCACCGCAAATCGAATTTCGCCACTATCCTTTCAGGTTATCACGGCGATACATGGAACGCCATGAGTGTATGTGACCCGGTGACAGGTATGCATGGGGCTTTCGGATCAGCGCTCCCCGTGAGATTTTTCGCTCCTCAGCCGCGCAGTCGCTTTGACGGTGAGTGGAATGAGGAGGATATCAAACCGATGGCCGAGATTCTCGAAAAGCATCATGATGAGATTGCCGGAGTGATTCTGGAGCCGATAGTGCAGGGGGCCGGAGGTATGTGGTTCTATCATCCTCAATATCTGCGTGAGCTGCGCAAACTGTGTGAT
Organism: Paramuribaculum sp.; assembly: GCA_029058455.1. Lineage (GTDB taxonomy): Bacteria > Bacteroidota > Bacteroidia > Bacteroidales > Muribaculaceae > Paramuribaculum. The sequence goes on along the minus strand of JAIDXU010000003.1, from coordinate 3,721 downwards.
AAATACGACATATATCTGATTTTTGACGAGATAGCCACCGGATTCTGGCGCACAGGCAAGGAATTTGCCTTCCGTCATGCAGGTGTGTCGCCCGATATCATGCTTATAGGCAAAGGTCTAACAGGGGGCTATCTTACCTTCAGCGCCGTGATTACCAACCGTAAGGTGGCTAACGCCATCGCCGCATCTGAATCGGGAGTGATGATGCACGGCCCGACATTTATGGCCAATCCGTTGGCATGTGCCATAGCTTGTGAATCAATCGACTTGCTCAACAGCAAACCGATGGATAAAATTCTCGCCAACATCGAATCGATATTGAAGCGGGAACTCGCCCCGGCCCGCAGTCTGCCCGGCGTGGCCGATGTAAGGGTGCTCGGATCGATCGGTGTGATCGAGATGGAGAAGCCTGTAAATGTAGGGGAGTTTCAGAAAGATTGCGTAGCCGAAGGTATCTGGGTAAGGCCATTCGGAAAAAACGTTTATGTAATGCCTCCTTACATAATCAGCGATGGCGAGCTTGAAACCCTCGTGAGAAAAATGATAAAGATTCTACCCAAATGATTGACTTCGGCAGTCTGCTCGATAAACTCCATCGGGAAGGCAATTTGCGCCGTATCCCATCGGTTTCCTCAAAAAAGTTGGTTGACTATTCGACAAACGACTATCTCGGCATTGCCGAAATGCCTCAGCTTGAGCATAAGTTTCTGGAATCGCAGCTTGCCGAGTCAGCTCCGATGTCGGCAAGCGCGTCACGACTTTTAGCATCAAGACAAAAAGAGTTTGGCGAACTTGAGTCACGATTGTCAGAGCTTTATGGAGGGAGGGGAGTGTTGACTCTCAACAGCGGCTATCATGCCAACGCCGGTGTAATTCCCGCTATTGCTAAAGCGGGTAAGATCAAGATTCTCGCCGACAAGCTTGTTCATGCAAGCATTATCGACGGCATAATGCTGTCGAAGGCACCGTTTTCACGCTTTCGCCACAACGATCTCGAAGCCTTGAAGCGCGAAGCTTTGAAAGCACTTGAGGCCGACGACAGTTTCACGTTGCTGATAGTGGTTGAATCGGTCTACAGCATGGATGGTGACAGCTGCGATATAGGCGCACTGCTCGATCTGCGCAAGGAACTCAACAGTGTTTATCCCGGGAGGGTAATGGTATATGTCGACGAAGCCCATGCCTTCGGAGTATGCGGGCCTGCGGGCTTAGGTCTATGCGCCGCTACGGGACGATTGGATGAAGTTGACATATTGATGGGCACATTCGGTAAGGCGTTATGCTCGTCGGGAGCTTTTGTTTGCGCACGTCAGGAAATAATCGACTGGCTGAAAAATTCTGCGCGCAGCTTTATATTCTCGACCGCGTTGCCTCCCATTCAGGCCAGATGGACTCTCGAGATGGTCAACATGATGATTGGCATGGATTCTCAGCGCCAACACCTGCGCCGACTTGCCGCTCTGTTCGGGCCCGAGGCAGGACATATTATTCCGGTTATGGTTGGCGACAGCCATAAGGTTGTGGAATTGTCACGCAAGCTTGAAGAACTGGGGCATAAGGTTCTGCCGATTCGCACCCCCACGGTGCCACCTTCAACCGAGCGGTTGCGCATAAGTCTTAGCGCGGCACGAACAGTCAATGAAGTAGAAAATCTCATCGCGGCCCTTAAACAACTCAATGCAATATGAAAATAGTTACGATTCATAAATCCTTGTCTAAGGCACCCCGACTAACGCTTATTTTCGCCGGCTGGGGCATGGATGCCAATCCGTTTTCAGATGTTGAGATTAATGGATATGATATTGCCGTTGCCTATGATTATCGGGAAATTGATTTCTCGGAAGCAGAGAATTTATGTTCTGGCTATGACGAAATCCTGATCGTGGCCTGGTCGTTTGGCGTGCCTGCGGCTGCAGAATTTATGAACCGTAATGAGTCGCGTCTGCCTATTTCAAGATGTATTGCAGTTAACGGCACTTTATATCCGAGTCATGACACACTCGGAATACCGGCAGAGATTTTCAATCTGACCCTCAACAATATATCTCCCGCGGCAATGCTTAAATTCTATCGCCGTATGTGTGGCGCAGAAAATATTATGCGGAGTTTTTCAGCATGTATGCCAACACGCGACATTTCAGAGCTGAAAGAAGAATTACAGGCTATTGCAGAGCGTGAGACGGTTACAGATCCTCGGTTTGACAGAGCGTATATTTCACAACGCGATAGAATAATTCCGCCTCTCAATCAGCGCGCCTGCTGGGATAAGCACAATATTGAGACAATAGAGATTGACGGCGGTCATTTGCCCGATTTTAATGCCATTCTCAGTCGGGAAATAATTGATAAGCAGAGAGTGGAACGCAGCTTCAACTCCGCGCTCGAGACTTATGACAGCCGCGCCACCGTGCAACATCTTGTGGCGCGCCGACTTCTTGAATTATGGATGGAGTTCGCTGAATTGCCGTCTCATGGCGAAATTCTTGAATTTGGGGTAGGAAGCGGTTTTTACACACGGTTGTTGCGACGTCACCTTTCGGCTGACATAAAGCTGCGTTTATGGGATTTGGCGCCGGCGTCTGATGAAGTGGAGCAATGTGACGCTGAAACAGCTGTTACAAACCTTGAAAACGAGTCTTTGGCGGCTATGACATCATCGTCAACCGTGCAGTGGTTTAACTCCTTTCCCCGCTTCCTTAAAAGATGTGTCAAGGCACTTGCTCCGGGAGGGGTTGCAGCTTTTTCGACCTACGGACCTGAGACTTATCGTGAAATTGCGCCTTTTCAGAAAAACCGACTGCATTATTTTGACGCAACTACATTGACACAGCAACTTGAGGAAATGAAGCAGCAGAAACTTATCAGTGAATATCGCGTGTATGAAGAAATTACGACCTTAGATTTCCTCACGCCACGCGATCTGATAGCACATCTTCGTGAAAGCGGTGTCAACGCCACTCAATCGCCCGACGTTCGCGGTGCCATTGCAATGGCCCGCGCCTCCCTCAAGCGCCTGACCTATCAGCCCCTCTATCTTCTTCTCAAAAGGTAAAGAATTGAACGGAGATCTTTGGGTAGGTGCTACCTTTATCAGCTATACTTGAATTTGGATATTGGGATTGATGGCCTAGAGTTGACGGATAAATTCATCTTGACGCACCGGCGAGACGATGAGTGGAATTGAGTTTTAGAATCTTACGCTCAGTGAAAGTTATGGGCCATACAATGAGATAGTGAGATAGCGGGAGATGTTATTGAATTGCATATCAAAAAAAATTACTAAAATTTCTGTAACAAATCCCCACTCCGGCAAACTTTTCAACAAAAACATTCATTTACCCGAGTTCTAAACTCTTCTTTATGAGAAATGAGCACTCCAATTTAGAACATTAGAGGTCGATTAGACGCAAAATTTAGCTGCATTCCAAACAAAAGGACGTTGTATCTCCGGGATAGCGACCTATTCATCAAAATTAATTTACTAACTTTGCACAATAAAAACCTCAATTTACCAAATTAAGGATGCCTATACAGAGTGAGGCTGCATTGGAAGAAGGTCTGATTGCCGCTCTTCAAAAGATGAACTATGAGTATGTTCAGATTAAAGAAGAGACCAATCTCAAGGAGAACTTTAAGAAGCAGCTTGAAATACATAATAAGAAAGCTCTCGCCGAAATCGGTCGTGAGCACCTAACAGACAGTGAATTTGACAAAGTTCTTA
>JAIDXU010000301.1 GCA_029058455.1 Paramuribaculum sp. | reverse complement strand
GTTTTAGTAGAAGTGGCTGACGCCGCACACCCTTCAATAATGTTTTGCTTGCCACTTCTTGCAGCCTGAATCATTTGATCCTTTGTCCTGTCGCCGTATGCTACATAATGCTGACAGAAGTAATAAGTAATCTGAAAGATTACATCGGCCTTCTGGTAACTCAGCAAGCGTTTATAGTTACCGCGATTGGGGATCAATTCATTCATGGACAATAAGGTCATTAAGGTTTTTAAAGTCATTAAAGTCATTAAAGTCATTAAAGTCTTTAGGGTCTTTAATGTCTTTAGTAATTTAAGAAAGGCCGTAATGCCGATGAGGGCATTACGGCCTTTTTAGGAGTTATTCGTCAGACTTGGATTAGTCTTCGATGGCGGCCTGGGCGGCGGCTACGCGAGCGATGGGCACACGATAGGGTGAGCAGCTCACATAGTTCATGCCGAGTTTGGCGCAGAATTTCACTGAAGAGGGTTCACCACCGTGTTCGCCGCAAATGCCGACTTTGAGGTCGGGTTTGGTGGCACGGCCTTTCTTGGTGCCCATTTCAACGAGCTGGCCAACACCTTCCTGATCGAGCACTTCGAAAGGATCGGTCTTGATGATGCCATGTTCCTTATAGAATTTGAGGAACTTGGGAGCATCGTCGCGAGAGAAGCCGAAGGTCATCTGGGTGAGGTCGTTAGTACCGAATGAGAAGAAGTCGGCAACGGTTGCGATCTGGTCAGCAACGAGGGCTGCACGGGGAACTTCGATCATTGTGCCTACTTTGTAGGGGATTGAAGTGCCTTTTTCTTCGAATACCTTACCGGCAGTGATGTTGATAACGTCGGCCTGATTCTGAATTTCCTTGAGTGAACCAACGAGAGGAATCATGATTTCGGGGTGAACATCGATGCCGCGCTGTTTGCAAGCGATAGCAGCTTCGATGATGGCGCGTGCCTGCATTTCGGTAATCTCAGGATAGGTGATACCGAGACGGCAACCACGGTGACCGAGCATGGGGTTGAATTCCTCGAGTGAGTCAACTTTGGCTTTGATTTCTTCGAGTGTGAGACCCATATCGGCTGCGAGCTCTTTCTGAGTAGCGGTCTGATGAGGTACGAACTCATGCAACGGGGGATCGAGGAGGCGGATGGTCACGCCATAGCCGTCCATAGCTTCGAAGATGCCTTCGAAGTCACCACGCTGAATGGGGAGAAGTTTGGCGAGAGCTGCACGACGACCTTCAACGTCAGAAGCGAGGATCATTTCGCGCATTGCTTTGATACGGTCACCTTCAAAGAACATGTGTTCGGTGCGGCAGAGGCCAATGCCCTGAGCGCCGAAGTGACGGGCCTGTTTGGCGTCGCGGGGAGAATCGGCGTTGGTGCGAACAAGAGTCTTTGTATATTTGGCAGCGAGGTTCATGATAGCACCGAAGTCGCCGTCGAGTTCGGGTTCTACAGTGGGAACCTGACCGTCATAAACTTCACCGGTTGAACCGTTGAGAGAAATCCAATCACCTTCCTTATAGGTCTTGCCACCCATGCGGAGAGTCTTTTCTTTGTAATCGATGAGGATTTCGCCGGCACCTGATACGCAGCATTTACCCATGCCGCGGGCTACAACGGCAGCGTGGCTGGTCATACCGCCGCGCATGGTGAGAATACCCTGGGCAACAGCCATGCCGCGGAGATCCTCAGGAGATGTCTCGATACGCACGAGCACAACTTTTTTCTTCTTTTCAGCCCAAGCCTCAGCGTCGTCAGCCGAGAATACGATCATGCCGGTAGCGGCACCGGGAGAAGCGGGAAGACCTTTGGCAGCAACTTTGGCGCGTTTGAGAGCGGCTTTGTCGAATACGGGGTGGAGAAGCTCGTCGAGTTTCTGGGGTTCCATGCGGAGAAGAGCGGTCTTTTCGTCGATTTCGCCGGCACGGAGGAGGTCCATGGCGATTTTCACCATAGCAGCGCCGGTGCGCTTGCCGTTACGGGTCTGGAGCATCCAGAGTTTGCCGTCCTGAATGGTGAATTCCATGTCCTGCATGTCTTTGTAGTGATCCTCAAGACGATGAGCGATGCTGATGAGGTCAGCGGCGCAAACAGGCATTGATTCCTCGAGTGAGGGATATTTGGCTGCGCGCTCTTCTTCAGAGATACCCTGAAGTTTAGCCCATCTCTTTGAGCCTTCTACAGTGATCTGCTGGGGAGTGCGGATACCGGCAACCACGTCTTCGCCCTGAGCGTTGATGAGGTATTCGCCGTTGAAGATATTTTCGCCGGTAGCAGCGTCGCGTGAGAATGCAACACCGGTGGCCGAGTTGTTACCCATATTACCGTAAACCATAGCCTGAACGTTAACGGCTGTGCCCCATTCTTCGGGAATCTGGTTCATGCGGCGATAGAGTATGGCGCGCTCGTTCATCCATGAGTCGAATACGGCGCAGATACCACCCCAGAGCTGTTCCCAAGCATCGTCGGGGAAGTCTTTGCCGGTGTGTTCCTTAACAGCGGCCTTGAACTCTTTAACAAGCACTTTGAGATCCTCAACGTCAAGCTCGGTGTCGAGTTTCACGCCTTTGGATTCTTTCATCTTGTCCATGATTTCCTCGAAGGGATCGATGTCGGTTTTCGATTTGGGCTTCATACCGAGCACCACGTCGCCATACATCTGCACGAAACGACGGTAGCTGTCCCAAGCGAAACGGGGATTGCCGCTCTTTTCGGCGAGACAAGCTACAGTAGCGTCATTCATGCCGAGGTTGAGCACGGTGTCCATCATGCCGGGCATTGAAGCGCGGGCACCTGAGCGAACAGAAACAAGAAGGGGATTCTGAGGATCGTTGAATTTTTTGCCGGTGAGATTTTCAATGTGGGCGATTGCTTCGTGAACATCCTTGTCGAGACGTTTCACTACTTCATCGCGGCCATACTGGGTGTATTCGGTGCAGACTTCGGTTGTGATTGTGAAACCGGGAGGCACGGGCATACCGAGCAGGTTCATTTCGGCGAGGTTGGCACCTTTACCGCCAAGGAGATTGCGGTCGGAGGCTTTGCCTTCGGCTTTACCGTCTCCAAACGTATAGACTCTTTTCATTGTGTGAAAAAAAGGTTATTTATTAAATATGGTATTTTGATTATTCGGGAAAAATGAATTTTGGACTAAACCGACAGATGCAAAAATTCTGCGTCATGTCGTAGCTGTGCAAATTTACTTGTTTTTTTTGAGCCGCTCAAAGTTTTGGTGTGTTTTTTTTGAATTGAGCATATAATTTAGGGTAATTATGAGTAGCTTTGCAAAAGAAAAGAGTTTTTGCGGTGACGATATGCCGCAAAAACAGATAATAAATTCAAATTTCAGGATATTTTGGCACGAAAACGTAAGCCTCTCCCTATAGTGGAGAATGTAAGGATCACAGGCGTCGCCGCTGAAGGAAACGCTATCGCCCGCATTGACGGAGATATGGTAGTGTTTGTAGGTTTCGGCGCTCCCGACGATATTGTGGATATAAAGATCGACCGTAAGAAACGGAGATATGCCGAGGGGCATATCGAGAGAATCATTCAGTCGTCGCCCATGCGCGTTGCTCCACGGTGTGAACATTTCGGAGTGTGCGGAGGTTGCCGGTGGCAGCATTTGCCATATAGCTTTCAGCTTGAATGTAAGAGGCAGCAGGTTGTTGACGCTCTGGAGCGTATAGCCAAAGTGGAGATTCCCGAGGTTTCTCCCATTCTCGGATCGTCAAACATCTGGGAATACCGCAACAAGATGGAATCTACCTTCAGCACCCGACGCTGGCTGACTTTCGAGAAGTTGAGAAGCGGTGAGGAGATTCCTAACCGTGACGCTGCCGGATTTCATATTCCCGGAGCGTTTGACAAGGTGCTTGATATTCACAAGTGTCATCTTCAGGAGGACTTCGGCAATCGTCTGAGACTCTTTATCAAGGATTATGCTTTGCGCGAGGGCTTGTCATTCTATGATCTGCGCGAGCAGCACGGTTTACTCCGCACCGTGATGATACGCACAGCTTCGACCGGAGAGAAAATGGCCGTGATTGTTGTTGGAGAGGAGGCTCCCGAGCTTTATATGCCTCTGCTCGATGCCGTGGCCGAAGAGTTTAAAAACGAGCTTACATCGCTGATGTATGTAGTTAATCTTAAAGTCAACGACACAATAGCCGATCAGGAGGTTAAGCTTCATAGCGGCAAACCTTATATTGAGGAGGAGATGGAGGGGCTCAGATTCAGAATCGGTCCCAAGTCGTTCTATCAGACTAACTCAGCTCAGGCATACGAGCTTTATAAAGTAGCTCGCGACATGGCCGCACTCACAGGCGATGAACTTGTGTATGATCTTTACACCGGAACCGGCACCATCGCAAACTTTGTGGCCCGCAGGGCATCAAAGGTTATCGGCATTGAATATGTGCCCGAAGCTATCAGCGATGCCAAACTCAATTCAGAAGTTAACGGCATAAACAATACTCTCTTCTATGCAGGAGATATGAAGGATGTGCTTACCGATGAATTTATTGCCGCTCACGGTCATCCTGATGTGATGATTATCGATCCTCCGCGCGCCGGAATGCATGGTGATGTCGTTGAGGTGATAAAGCGGTGCAAGCCCGAAAGGATCGTTTATGTAAGCTGCAATCCCGCAACTCAGGCGCGAGATCTGTCATTGCTTGATGACCTTTATAGCGTATTTAAGGTTCAGCCTGTAGATATGTTCCCACATACGGCACATGTAGAAAATGTTGTAGGCCTTAATCTGCGTCCCGAGCCTAAAATTGTCACACCTGTTTCAGAGACTGTTGACGATGGGGAAGGAGATTGAGCGCAAATTTCTTGTTGAGGATAGCGGCTGGCGCGACATGGTGGAGGATAGCTTGGAGTTTGTTCAGGGCTACCTGTCAACATCACCCTCGGCCACGGTTAGACTCAGAATCGTTAAACGGCGTTCTGGCGATAACAATGCTTTTCTCACTGTCAAGGGGCGGAGTGCTGTTTCCGGTCTGACTCGCGATGAATGGGAATATCCCATACCAGTAACAGATGCCGAGGCTATGATTAAGGGTGGGTGTATCGAGCCTGATTCTCTAATTATTAAAACCCGCCATATTATTGATCGGTGGGAAATCGATGAGTTTCATGGTAGCCTCGAAGGCCTTGTAATGGCTGAAGTTGAACTGTGTTCCGAGCTTGAACCATTGCCCCGACTTCCTTTTCGTGGGGTGGAGGTGACCGGTGATTCCCGCTATTATAATTCCCGACTCGCAAAGGAGGGTATTCCTCCAAGAAATTGATTACTCAATATTACAAAACCACAGCCGGTTCCAACGCGTGTTTGTTGAAGCCGGCTGTGATTTTGTTTTTCGGAATAAGATCAGAATGTAAATTCCTCAAGTGTCATTGTGGCGAGTGACTCGAGCTGAGGCACGAGACGACGGAAATGGGGAGAGGCCATGTGGGCTTTGAGTGATTCACGGTCTTTCCATGTTTCACAGATCATGAGGTGGTTGGTGACTGTAAGCGAAGAGAACAGGTCATAGCCTATACATCCTTCGTCATGAAGCGAGAGTTCCACAAGTTCGGTAGCGGCGTCAATGAGGGGTTGACGGTTTTTGTCTTCCTCAATGAGCAGAAAAACGTTTAATCTAATCATGATATTGAATTTTGGGAAATATAAATGATTTCAAATTTAACAACTCACGGCTATGAAAGTTCGCAATAATATATTTCATGACCCGGAGAGTCAAGTGTGTGGAGAAATTCGACGAAACTCATTTCATAGTTAGCTGTAAGCATGAAGTGATGGGAGAAAGTTAACACCCCAATAGGTCATGATTACGGTTGTAAATGCAAAGATAATAAAAATCATCAACAGTCGAGGATTCTTTTGCAGACCCGAGGCGCGATGTAACGGAATGGCATAAACCATCAGGGTGATAAGAGCCCATGTCTCTTTCGGATCCCATGCCCAATATCTGCCCCAAGCTTCTCCGGCCCATACCGCACCGGTAAATATTCCAATGCACAGCAATGCAACCGCGGGCGAGAGAATAGCCATTACTGCCACGGGTAGATTATCGGCAGGCCGTATAAACCATGTAATTCCCAAAATAAATGTGAGTGCGAGCAATGCGTAGCTTGTCATTATTACACTTACATGAATTGAAAGCCACGGTGAGGATAAAACGGGCATAAGTGGAGTAACGGCAGGATCGCGCTGTGCCAACCATGCCACAAGACCTGTAAATCCTGATAGCAGTAACGCGAGGCTTCCGGTAAGCGGCGTGCGTGACCTGAGAGCTACGCAACCGGCAATGCCTGTTATTATTGATAGAAATATAAGGGTCTCACTGCCGGAGCCGAGGGGAACATGTTGAGCTACAATCCATCTTAGAATCCATCCCGCAGTTTGCCATATAATGATGATTATGGCGGGAAGAATGAGCCAACGTGCGGCTTTATTCAACCCTCGTAGTGAAACAAATACGGTTATAAATGCCACTGTCAGCATTGCCATAAAGAAAACCTTGGCAAAAGGAGTATGACAGTAGAGCATTTCCGCTTTCATCCTCATCGGCGATGCTTCGGCAGCTTGCTCCTCCGACAAGGGAGTTATAAATGTGCCGTCAAGAGCCGAAGCCAGCAGCGACACTCTGTCGTCAAGGTCTAAAATGGCTTTGGCAAGGTTTGATGACTGATCACACTCTGTATAAAGCTTTTGAAGTATATATTCACCATCAGGAGTGTAAAGTCGGTTTAAAGAGATATAAACCGAGTCTCCGAGATTGAGCTTTTCTCTTAATTCGGGATTCTTTACTTTCAGAAGAGGCTCGTTAATCCATTTGTCGGGGTAGAGCATTAGGGAAGCAGTGATTTGCTCGGCTGACGCTCCACGAAAGACTGATTTACCAGTAAGCTTGCGCAGCAGGTCGGTAGCTGCTACTGAGAAGGGCGCTATTCTGCCCTGATATGCTACCGGTTTTGTAGCGAGGACTTCGGCCTGTTGTCGCGATACCCCTGCTACGGGAGTTGCCGCATAAAGGGAAGTTGGCCACGTAGTTAATATCAGTAGCACGACAGCCGGTCCGCGAAGCACCCCGATTGATTTGCGGAAAAGACTTTTTGGCGAACAGAGCCATAGCGTGAGAGATATAGCTAAAAGCAGGTAGCCGGCGTAACTTACCCCCATGCCCCACGGATCATGATTTAATGTCAGAACACTACCTCCGTCAGAATCATAGCTTGTCTGATAAATGCGGGTACCGTTGACTGTGTAAGGCCGGTTGACCGAGACCATTATTGGAGTGTTGTCAACTTTGAGATAGCTGATAAAATCGGCGGGACTTGATATTGCGTGGTGGTTGACGATAACGAAGCTGTCGAGCTGTAAGGTCACACCGATAGGTTTTACCACCGGGCCGTGGGGTGAGTCGATTATCAACATATCGGCTCTCTCGCCCGGCAATAGACGTAAATGGCCTTTATAGGAGCAGAAACGGGTTAATGCACCTCCTCCGAGAATCAGAATAAAAGCACAATGAACGAGTAAAACAGATGGTCTATTCCACAATCGGCGGAAAATTATGGAGGCGAACATACCCACTCCTACACATCCCCAAATCAGTGCAAACCACCGGGATGAATAAATTTCGGATTGTGAAGGTAAGAATGTAGATAGAGCAAGGAGTGCTGTTAAAGCACTCCATAAACCTATCGCTATCTTATCAGAAAGGCGCATATTCGGGATTATCAACCGCCTTAATAGCCATACATTCCATTTCTATCAGCCATCCGGGTCGACATACCGGAGCATTAACGATTACTCTCGGCATATCTGGGAAGCGATCGTTGAAATACTTGTTGACCTCGGTATAGTCGGCCGGGTCGCGAAGATAGATAATCATGTGAGCCACATCATCGTATGTTGCGCCTCCCTCATTGAGCAGAGCGTCGATATTTTCAAGCATACGGCCAATCTGGCGTGAAATGTCACGCGTATGAACCACATTGCCTTTATTGTCGATGCTTGCGGTGCCTGAAATCATGAGATAGCGCCGGTCGCCGAAGTCAATAGCCACTCCGCGTTCAAACGCCACTCCATATTCGTAGGTAGAATTGAGATGAGTGGGAGCTTTAAGATAGGTTATCTGTTGAGGTTTTATTCCTGAAATAGCGTATGCATCCATCTGCACGGCGACACGACGGTTTGCATGTCCTCCGCCGATACCTGTGGAGGCTATGAAATGAGTGTCGGGTGTGAGATTGAAATTTTCAAAAACGGTATTTCGACCCTTGACCACTCCGGTGTAGTTGACATCTACATTCTGCACGAAAAACCATGTGCGCACACAGTTATCATATATATTTGCACCGAGATTGGAGAGATTGGTTGCATAATCTTCGAGGAGTGCCATTGTGGCTACTTCCGAGCCGAAATCGGGTAAAGCTCTCGAGGCAGTGCGCAGATGAGTATAGGGTTGGTGGATAGCAAAGCAGATCTGCTGTTCGGAATCATAGCCGACCTTCATATCCGATACCAGTTGAAGCCATAGAGCTATCTTGGTTCCGTTGAGAGGAGCCTGTTCTACAATCGAGCAGGCACATCCTTCAGGAGCAGCCGGAAGCAAATCGGCCTGATTGGCCGCGTCGCTGAGAAACCATCTCATCATCACCGGCGAAAAACGGCTGTTGGAGATGAGGGTGTTGTTGAGAGCTTGGGTAATTTGCGAAAGCTGGCTATCGAAAGATTCACCCGGGTGGGTGATAGTGAGCATGAAGTGAAGTTCGGATACACCTTTTCTCTCGGGGGAGAAAGTGGCGCATCTCACGGTAACGGGAGAGTCGGCTACAGATAGTGTGGTCTGGTGCATTTTGACGGCAGTGGTGCTTAGTGTCGAAAACATTTGCAAAATTACTAAAAAATATTATTCTTCCGAAATTGAGAGAATCCAATCACGCATCATGTCGGTCACGGTGGGATCGACCACTTCAACCGAATGATCATAGGCCCAGTTTTCGGAAATTCGTGATGTGAGTATGAGATAAAGAAGTGATTTTTCGGGATGTCCTCCGGCAACCCTGAGTGTGTCAGACAT
>JAIDXU010000300.1 GCA_029058455.1 Paramuribaculum sp. | reverse complement strand
GCTCCGAGGCTGTAAGGACTCTTTCAGGCAGGACTTCGACTCTCACATTCTCGCCCGGAAACAATTACAGCGCGATTGATATCAGCACTGCCATTAATGTGAATTATAGTGTGGCGCCCGAATGTGCCGTGAGTGTGACATTGCCTGAGGAATATGCTTCGAAGCTTGTTGTTAAAGTAGAGAAGGGCACACTCAAAATGACCATAAATGGAGGGGTGAATCTTGGCAATGCTGACAAAATCACTGCCACAGTGTCAGGTCCGATGCCTAATGACATTGAGGTTTCATCGGCCGCAGGTTTCTATCTTTCGAGGGGAGATGTGCCGACCGATCGTTCTGTAAACATCGAGGCAGCCTCGGCAGCAAAAGTCGAGATCGAGACTTTAGTGTGTGGAAACATCGAGATTGACTCATCGTCGGCATCGGTGGTGAATATCAACTCTCTTAAATGCGCCAATCTCGATATAGAGACGAGCTCGGCCTCTAAGGCAAGTATCGACAATGTTTCGGCCAACAGAGTGGTTATCGATAGCTCAAGCGCTTCAAATGTATATGTTGCCGGAAAAAGCGACGTAGTCAATATTGAGTCAAGTTCGGCAAGTCATGTCAATGCTTCGTCGCTCAAATCTAACGATGGAAAAGCTGAGGCCTCATCGGGCGCTTCAATAAAATGTAACGTTACCAATCTCACTAAAAAAGCATCTTCGGGCGGTTCGGTTACCAATAGCTGACGGGTGAAGGGTTGACCAATATTCCCACAATGCTTATCAAAATTGTGGATTGGTTTTAGTAAAAGGAAAATCAGTGCTATATTTGCGTCATGGAAAACGATACCATAATACTCGATTCGATTGACGCCTATAATAAACTATATGGTTTGTCGACCTACCATCCGTTGGTGTCAGTTGTCGATCTGAAAAAGGCTGTAAAGATTGTCAACAATATTCGCGTGACTTACGGCATATATGCTTTGTTTCTTAAAAACGGTGACTATTGCACTATAAGATACGGGCGAAAGTCCTATGATTATCAGGCCGGAACTGTGACAAGTTTTTCTCCGGGGCAGACAATTGACGTTGTGATGAAAGACGTGGAAGTAGCTCCCGATGTGGTCGGTCTGATATTTCATCCCGATCTTATCTACGGCACTCCGCTGGCTGACAAAATTGCCGATTTCAACTTCTTTGACTATTCGCAAACCGAGGCGTTGCATCTATCTGATGAAGAGCGTGCCAAATTTCTGGATTGTCTTGACAAGATTCGCGAGGAGGTGATGCATCCGGTAGATAATCATTCTGCCGCTCTGATTTCGGCTAATATTCAGGTAATGCTCGAATATCTCCATCGGTTCTATGACCGTCAGTTTATCACCCGACATAGAGTTAATTCTGATGTGGTGAGCAAGTTTGAACGCGAATTGAAAGCCTGTTTCAGAGAGCCGCGCACAGTGATTCCCAATGTTGCGTATTTTGCTGATAAGGCCAATCTCACACCCGGATATTTCAGTGATCTTATTAAAAAGGAGACCGGTTCATCGCCCAAAGACCTCATTTCGCTTCATCTTGTTGCTGAAGCTAAAAAGAAGCTGATGGCGACTAACGACGATATATCGGTGATAGCCTATAATTTCGGGTTTGAATATCCCTCACATTTCACACGCATGTTTAAACGCCTCACAGGTTTGACACCTCTTGAATACCGACGGAATAATAACTAAGCATTATATGAAAAAAATATTAATATCTTTTTTAGCACTAACCACGCTCAATATGGCTTTTTCACAAAATCCCACCAGGCTTACAGATAAGCCGACAGAAATCAAGCAGACTGCCGGACATGCACAGCTCGGTGAGTTTGCACCCGAGTTTGCACATCTCAACGACGATGTATTGTTTGGAGAGGTCTGCAGCCCTACGGAAACTGACTCTTATACACATCACCGAGCCCACGAGACTCCAGAGCATCGGGGGGGGCGGGGTCATGTAGATGAAAGAAGGAGGGCGGGGGGTGGGGGTGGGGGGTGG
>JAIDXU010000299.1 GCA_029058455.1 Paramuribaculum sp. | reverse complement strand
CGCTCAGCAATGCCTTTCGCAAGGCACTGTGCCGAATGCATGATATTACATATCCACGGGCATCTACCGTTGCTCAACCCTTGACATCAACATGAAATTTTGCGAGAATTTCGATTTGTCAAGAATCAGCGCGGATAAACGCTTCAAAAAATGTCTCGCAGCCCTCCCGCATAACCCGTGACCGGGCTTCTGCATGGCGGTCTGCAGTCGCAAAGTTAGTAATAAGTTCTGAATTAGCAAACTCCGCGCTCGGAAAAGAATCATCCTTCCAGGGTTCTTTTATATGTTGGCGGTGCTTCCACGGGTTGACACCCGCGGTTGACGTCAAACGCCCGTTCCACGTGCTGCCCACCTTATCAACACCGTTACCCCCACTCCGCGGGGTGCTCCCTGTCTCATTTGACGTATTTATAGCGGCGCGATTAATCGCGCCGACCGAGACGTATCATTACTGCCATACGAGGGTCGGCCATGCTGATGTCAGCGCGAAGAATCGCGCTGCTACATTCTTTCTACTCGGGAGAATATCTGTATAATTAACTCCGGAGGAGTGTCTGCAGGTAGCCGCGGGTGATAACCCGCGGTAAGGAGCCACCCACGGTTCGGAACCCCGGCGGGGTGACTGATAATATCCTGTTAATCAGGTTGGTAATGAATCACCCTTCCAGGGTTCTTTTACAGGTTGGCGGTGCTTCCACGGGTTTACACCCGCGGTTGACGTCAAACGCTCACTCCGTGAGCTACTTACTGCGAGTAGTCGGCACATGAAATTTTATGCATCAGAGATTGGAACGTGTGCTTAGTTAAGCCAGTTATCAAGTTCTGTCAGTGAAGGAATGTGGTTGGTGGTGAGCAAGATATCGCCGTTAGTGCCAATAATGATATATGACGGATATCCTTGAAAATTGAAACGCTGCATCAGGCTCTGATGCTGGTTGAGAGGAAGACGGTAGTGGTCGCCGGAGATAGACTTAATGCGTTCATTCCACAGCGTCTCCGGACTGGTTTCGTCGGCAAGGTAAACGAAGGCAACCTTGTCGATGTAATCACCTTTTTCCTGTTCGTGATCGGCCATTGCACCGAGACACGCTCCGCACCATGTGTTCCAAATATCAATGAATATCATCTTGCCCCTGTGCTTCTCCACAAGATTGAGGATTATTTTATCGCCATCATCATCGGGTGACATTTGGCAGACATTTGATACCGCTTTGGCAAGCGTCTGCCTTAGGATATTGTTCTGCTCTGTGAGGAATGAGACTGCCACAGGTGAAAAATTTTTGATTTCCTCATCAAACACATCATCAGGTATCAAATCGCCTTCGGACAATATATCCGAATAGATGCTGATTACAAGATTTTGCCTGAGCTCGTTATTATCAATGTTTGTAATATCGGTGAAACGTTTGATATTGCGTGCCATATCATGCCTCTGTTTGATCAATAGATAGTCACTATCGTATTTATCAAACAATGCATCAATAGCACCGTTATTTGTTTCAAAGAAAGCAGAGGTCTCTCGACCAAACACATCATTGTTTAACTCCGTATGGTAACTTTGCATCGATATGCCATAATTCTTCTCTATTTCTGAGATGAAATTCAAATAACCGTTGCAAATCTTTCGGGCATCGCAGATATTTTCATCGGCAAGCATTGCCTGAAGTTTGTCGGCAGTCTCTTTGATTGCTCCATTAATCCGGAGTGAGTCGCATAGCCATTCGACGCGTCGGGAAAAACGCTCTCGCCTGTCGTTCAATACATCTTCAGGCAATCTGTCGATGTTGTATCTGAGCATTTCCTCTACAAGTGCTGTCTCTGCGCTATTGAGTTTGCCTCTCTCGAGCAGACTTTCAAGAATATCAGCATCTATCTGCGCAATTTTAGGACCATTATCGGGCAAATGCAGATTACTGCAATAGGAGATTACTCTATCATAATCAGAGGCCCATCTCAGCATTTTATTATCCACACGGAGGTTACGTAGAAAGGAATAATATGCTGTGTCAGGTTTTACTATCCGATAGATTGGAGCCGTCAATAGAGCTTCAGCGGCATCGCAATCTATATTTAGTCTCAGTACCTGCTTCATCCTGTCGGTAAAAAGAAGTGAATCGACATAGGCATACTGCGCGGCACGGTGAGCCATCACCGCATCGACAAATGCGGAATTGTCGGAATATTTCTTGTTGAAACCATTGCGGTTGCCAAAAGAGTTCCGGATTACATCATGTACCTCATTGGTAGCCAGCATATTATTGAGTTCGAAATCTGAGCCGCCTACGAATGTGACTGAGCCCTCATTTCCCGGATGTTCCTGTGCCCGGCAACCGGCAAAATCTACAGTGACACTCATGCTGTCACCGGGTGAGAGATACATTAGTCCATAGTAACCGGGAATGTCAATATAACAAGGCTGATGGGTCTGATAAAGCTTGACCACAAGTTTATAATTCCCCAAAGAATCCACAGCCACAGTACCGTGTTTTTGATCAAGGTATCTTCCAAATGAGCTTCTTGGATAAATCTGGGCATTATGATTATCATCCTTTTCAGGGTCATAGTTAAGGGTCTTACCTGTGATTGTGGCATAACCTTCCTCCCATTGCGGTGTCGGCAATGAGTCGCATCGTGTGTTCTTATCTTCTGCAACTGCTGCCGAAGCTTCCAAAGGTTTTATAATCTCGGCATAGCCGACCTTTCCGACCATTGGCAGGCATCCGCTTATGCAGATTATCAAAAGATAAAGAATCTTATTTTTCATATTTTCAGGTATTTATTTCTGACGCAAAGATAAAATAAATATTTTAAATGACGTTTACAGATGTTTATATTTATACATACCTGAAAAGTCAGCTACGGTTGATGGCTGATATGCTTGGATTACTTTTGATATGACAAAGCCCCGGCTTGAGAAAAGTCGAAGCTTTGTCATTTTAGAAGTCAGATGACTTCAGAGAGCGATTTTGCGGGTTGAGGTTTTGCCTGAGCAGTCGGTTGCGGTTACAATCACGATTTTGCCCCATGAGGGATTGACGTTGACTGTGTTTCCGACAGTGGTGGTAAGTGTGCGGCCAAGCACGTCGCTGACGCTGATTTCAGCAACATTGCCCGAAGCATAGATAATGCCGCTGTCGACTCTGAAAGTAATTTCAGCCTTGTCGTCGGCAACTGTTTCAACCGAGGCGGGATCAGCTGTGATTTCGTATGTTTCGCCGGCTACGGTCGGAATCACGATGTAATTCTTGTCGCTTGTGACTTTGATTTTCTCACCGTTGACAGTTACCATCATATTCTCGATGCCTTAATAGCGAACGGTGCAGTCCCCACCGTTGGTTGTGAGGGTGGGTGCTGAGGCGAGTTTGCCGTCGGCG
>JAIDXU010000298.1 GCA_029058455.1 Paramuribaculum sp. | reverse complement strand
GCCGAACGACAGAGCGCGATTTTTCAGAGTTATTTGCATTTACGATTGATTTTGTTGATTTATAAATGATTTAATATAAGGAATACACTCCTCTGCGGTTCTACTCCCGAGGCACAGCGTCTCCACAGGGCAGATTCCGTTGCCCGCACGGTTAATTATGTTGGGAACACACATGGCATATTTCACCGACACACCCGATTCATTAAACAGTTCCAAAGCCGGATTACTTATCACATCGGCATAAACCGATTTAACCTTTCCGACTATCATCAGGGCGGCGGCTCCCTTGCCGATGACCTTATCGGCAACCAAAGCCCCGTCAAGAACGGATGGATTTCCGATCAACAACTCATAGAGATCCTTCACTCCCCGCCGGTGATACAGGCTGAGATCGCCATGATTAAAAATCACGCAAGAGCATTTTTCGCTATGAAGTATATCTGTCAGAGAGGAAATATCCATTCCAATCGCTCTAAATGGTTTCACGCTTCAGTGACTCGACATAACTGTCGATTCTATGAAGCTCCTTCGGAATATTGATTGACTGCGGACAGTGGGGTGAACATTGGTTACACCCTATGCAATGGCTTGCCTGTCGAAGCTTGGGAACCGACCGGTCATATCCCACAAGGAAAGCGCGTCGAGCCTCGGCATAATTCTTCGACTGACTGCTTTCAGCCACGTTACCCTGATTAACACATTTGTTATAGTGAACCAGAATAGCGGGTATATCTATTCCATAAGGACAAGGCATACAATATTTACAGTTGTTACAAGCCACAGTAGGATACTGAACCATGAGATCGGCCGTGTCATAGAGGAATGAAATCTCATCATCATTGAGAGGCACAAGCGGACTATATGTGCGCAGATTATCCTCAAGGTGTTCCATATAGGTCATTCCGCTCAACACCGTAAGAACCCCGGGATGAGTGCCCGCATATCTGAATGCCCATGATGCCACACTTTTCTCAGGCTCACGCTGCTTGAGACGGGTAGCAATATGGTCGGGCACATTCGACAGACGTCCTCCGAGCAACGGCTCCATAATCACAGCCGGAATGCCACGTTTTTCGAGTTCGCCATATAGATATTCTCCGTCGGTATTACGAGGATTTAGCTCCCGGGCGTGTTTCCAGTCAAGATAGTTGAGCTGAATCTGCACGAAATCCCACTTATATTTGTCATGATTGGCCAACGCCCAATCAAACACCGCTATATCGCCGTGATATGAGAATCCGAGATTCTTAATCCTACCGGCCTCACGTTCCGCAACAAGAAAGTCAAGAATACCGTTGTCGATAAATCGAGCGTTAAACTCGGCCATAGCATCCTTGCCTCCCCCAATTGCATGGAGAAGCATATAATCAATATGATCGGTCTGCAACTCCTTGAGTGAATTTCGGTAAATAGCTATCGATGAATCTCGATCCCAGGTCTGTTTGGCGAAATTCGACATCTTGGTGGCGATAAAATATGAATCGCGCGGATGACGGGAGAGCGCTATGCCGGTAGCATGTTCCGACTGCCCTTTACAATATGCGGGTGATGTGTCAAAATAGTTTACTCCGTGAGCAATGGCTGTATCTACAAGACGGTTGATTGTTTCCTGATCAAGCACTTCCTCCCCCTCGTTCTCACCGGCTATTGTTGGCCAGCGCATACATCCGTAGCCGAGAATAGAGACTTTTTCACCGGTTTTGGGATTAATGCGATAAGTCATTTTATCGGTAGGAACTTCAGACAAAGCGGAATTATCTGATGAAATTTTCTTCGAAGCCGAATCACATCCCGCAAGTGCGAGGCCGGTCAGACCGGCTCCCAGACCGAGTCGTTTAAGAAAATCACGACGGTTTATATTATGTTTTTCCATAATTTCATGTAGTTAGATTGTTCGGTGAATTTCATGCCCTTCCACATAGATCGCACTGAATGGGCGTGCCGGACACAGATTCTCACAAGCACCACAGCCTATGCAGCGCTCGGTGTTGACAATCGGAATTTTAGGTGAACTATCCTCTCCTTTCACCGAAGGCACCATAGTTATAGCGCCCACAGGACAATGACGGGCACAGTTGCCACACTCCACTCCGTCGGTTAGAGGCACACAATTATCCTTAACCCAAACTGCATGGCCTATCTGCACCGAGCTCTTATCGGCCACAGTTATCGGCTTGATTGCTCCGGCAGGGCAAACCTCCGAACAGCGGGTACACTCGGGGCGGCAATATCCTCTTTCGTAGGAGGATTCAGGCTGCATTAATGATTCCAGATCGGTCGACGGCCGGAGCACTCCGTTAGGACAAACCGACACACATAGCTGACAGGCAGTGCAATGAGAGGCAAGATTTCTAATGCTTATAGCACCGGGAGGCACGATTTTGGTTTTTCGCGCAGGAATTTTCTTGTCAGTTATGGCAGCGAGTCCGCCGTCAACGGTTTTCTCCTGAGCATGAACAGCGGCGGTGGCTGCGATAGTTGCTGTCACCGCGAGAAAATCTCTGCGTGAATCGTCAACCTTATTTCCGGAAGCTGAAACAGCTCTGCGACGAGTATATGAAATTGCTCCTTGATGACACTTGCCTATGCAGTCAAAGCATGTCACACAGCGGGAATAGTCTATGGTATGCTCCTTGCTGTTGATACATGCCGACTTGCAATTTCGCGCACACAGCCCGCAACCGTTGCATTTTGAGGTGTCGATAACAGGGCGAAGCAGCGAAAAGCGCGAAAAGAAACCGAGCACCGTACCCACCGGACAGATAGTGTTGCAATAAGTACGGCCGTTGCGCCACGCAAGAAAACCGAGTATCACAAGAGTTGCAATAGCCACACCCAAAGTCAAACCTCCGCGCAGCCACATATCCACGCTGTAAAAAGCATAGCTGTCATGAGCCTCAGCCCACGAAGCAAGCTCATTGTTGCCCCATTGCCAAACGGGAGCGAGTAGGCTTTGCGCAATTCGACCGTATGCGCTATAAGGCGCCAGCAATGCAACCACAGCGCTAATGCCGAAAACAATCGACACGATCATGACGGCAAGCATTACATAACGCAAAATCGATTTGGGCGCAGAATAGGAATAACTGTTTTTCTTAGCCTTTTTTCCGAGCCAACCGAAACCATCCTGCATTATTCCGAGCGGACATATTACGTAACAATATAATCGCCCGAACACAAGAGTCAGGATTATCAGACCGACAACAACAAGCAGATTCATGGAGAGCAAAGCCGGGAGAAACTGGATTTTCGCCATCCAGCCAAACCATTTATGAACCGAACCGGTAAAGTCTAAAAACAGCAGCGTTATCATTATGATACTGATAACCGCCACAATTTGCCTTATATTTTTTAGCATTGATTTTAAATTGTGATAA
>JAIDXU010000297.1 GCA_029058455.1 Paramuribaculum sp. | reverse complement strand
ATATTACTCCTACGGTTGATTTCATACTCATAAATAATAGTTTGAGGTTATTGATTATGATTGTTTATTATCAGATTGTTAGAACCGGACTGATATGAGCGGTTCTTATTCCACTGTTATAGTTGAAACTTTTTTCAATCGGCAAATTTACTCAAAATTATTGCCTCAATGCTGTTTGTTAATGTTAAAAAACTTAATATGTAGCCAAAAAAGGCTATCGGAGTGGAGTGCCGATAGCCTTTTAAAAGTTTGGAATGTAATATTTTTTGATTATCTGACAAACGTTTTAGTACCGTTGACAATGTAGAAGCCTGAAGAAAGAGGCTGATTTTCATTATAGCGACGGCCGGTCATGTCATAAATGCCTGTAGAAATGGGGCGCTGATCAATACCTGCCATAACATCCTCTATTCCTGAAAGATTATCCCATATAAGCGAAGTGGCTTCGTTGGCAGTGAGGGCACGGTCATAGAATCTTACCGAATGGATCGTGGCATCTGAGAGATTTGTTTTATTGGCGGTGTCGGCATGAGCTGTTCCACCGATATAAAGGGCGTTGACACCTGTCTGTGTACCGAAGTTGGGGAGGCCATATTCTTTGGTGCCGTTTATGGTGCCGAGCGATGAGCCGTCGAGATAATAGGTGTAGCCATTGGTGGGTGAAGCTACATAGATGAGCTGATGGTGGCCGGTGCCTGCTCCGCTGCCGCGGGTGTACCAACCTTCAAGACCGTTATCCACTCCGGTATAAATCACTCCGATACCTCCACCCGAGTGAACGAATGTGCTGAAATGAGGATTGGATGTATTGACCGAGTCGCATGATGATACAATAATCGAACGACCTTTATTGGAGTTGATGGTAAGGTCGACGGCAACGGTCATATCACCGTCATGGTTGAGGATCTTTTCGGCGAGTTCGTCGGGCACTTTATAGGGAGTGCCGGTGCAAGGAATGTCGAGGAGAGTAAAAAGAGGTTTAGACTCGTCGGTAACGGGAATCGAGGGGTCAACGGGGTCGATAGCCTCAGCTTCGGCAATCAGATACTGGCAGCCGGTGTCGGATATATTGGTGCCGCTGCCCCAGTTATAGATCTGATAGTTAAGACCGGAAGTGGTGGTGTTGAGCTGGCTGGTGCCGTTTACAATTATGAAGTAGCCGGGGCGGTCGCAGGCTTTCAGTTTCCATCCGTTGGCTACATTGGCATTTGATACCTTGACCTGAGTGTTGTAGGGGGCGGTGGTATTGATTTTATCTCCGGAATTACAGTTGACTATGTCATAACCACCATCTTCACGCGATATGAATTTCCACTGTGAGGCTGCTGTTGTAGCTGCGGGAAGGCCGATGAGGCCGTTGCCTGATTGGCTTATATATCGACCTGAACGGTAGTCGGAGATAACATAAACCTTATCTTCCGTACCGTCAGGAAAGACTATGGCCTCAGAAAGTTTGCTGACGGCTTCTTCGAGTTTGTCGGCGGCTTCTTTGATCTGAGCGGTTGTAGCACCGGGTGTAGCAAGCTGCTTGATGACATTTTCGCGACATTCGAGCAGATCTGAGAGCTTTTCGGCATCATATTGTCCGGGGGCGGTGCCGAACTTTATCTCGCCTGTGGTTTCATAGAGTTGTCCGGCTCTCATGCGCTCGGTATTGTTTTCATAGAGGGCGTTAAACTCCTCCTCAGTGATATAGTCGGTGCCAAGAATGGGAGCGAGAGTTTCGGCAACTTTGGCATAACCGGCGGCGTAGAGATAGTTCTGAGTAATATATTTATCGGTATTTTGGGCAAGGGGAGTATAAATATCGGCATAAACGGCGTTGTCGTATTTGTCGGCAAGATCGCTTATCATTTTGTTAAACTCCTTTATTTTCGCGTCGTTGTTGCCGTTGTTTTTAGGCATAAGGGAGATGAGCACGAGTTTGGTGTCGGGCGTAATGGTATTGATACGTC
>JAIDXU010000296.1 GCA_029058455.1 Paramuribaculum sp. | reverse complement strand
CCGCGTCAGATGTTTAAAAGAGACAGGTATTGATACGTCTGATGACTTTCTCATAGGCCGAGCGCGAGGCGGTGACACTCTGCGAAGCGTTCTCACAGTCTACAACTCCGATATATAGAGCAATGGTTTTGGGAGCGGCTTTGCGAGTGGGGTTAGTGCGCAGAATAGCGTCGAGATTCTTATACCACTGGTCGAGATTCACACCGCCGTAACCCCAGCCTGTGCCGCGGTCTTTGGCGTTGGGTGATTTGAGCAGCTCATGCCATTCGCCGCCGTGGATCATTTCGTCACCGAGAATCAGAATATCGTCGGGAGTTACCTCTTCAACCGACCAATAGGTGGATCGCATACCGAAGCTACCTCCCATAGAGGATGCGTTTTCATTGAAAGTGTCAGGATAGCTGCACTCAATACCGACATAGGGAGCAATGAGGTCACACCATATCTTATATCCTTTGGCGGTGAGGTGAAGGCCGTCGTAGGATATTTTTTGGGTGGTTATATCCATCATTGCGTCGAAGAGGTCAATATAGGTCACATTTTTCTCTTCACACATTTTCTTGAGCAGAGCATTTGTGGCGCGTATTTTGTCAAGCGTACGGCTTCCGTTGGTGGAGGGAAGAATGCTCTGGATGTAGATTTCGGTGCGGGGAGATTCGAGCTGGAATCTCTCAACAAGCCGGGTGATGTTTGAAGCTATAAGCTCGGGGGAGTCGACACCCGCTGTACCGAGGTCGTTGGTTCCTATCTTAACAAAGAGCTTGGCCGGTTGTCCGGCAATGATAGGCTCACAATTGTCAAGCAATTCAAGAGTATAACCTCCCGAAGTACCGCGGTTGATAATACGGTGGTCAGAACCGAAACATTCCCACCACTCATTCATGTTTGTAATTGAGTTGCCATAGAACACAATGTTGTCATTGTTGACCGGAATACCCTTGAAAGAGTCGTAACGATGGTTGCGGAAAGGCACGTCGGCATAAGCTGTTTGCCCCAGCAGCATAGCAACCAATGAAAATAAAACTAAAAATTTTTTCATGGAAAGGTAATATCCTATGATGGTTTATTAAGTGTAAAATTTCGTATTAAAAGAGTT
>JAIDXU010000295.1 GCA_029058455.1 Paramuribaculum sp. | reverse complement strand
ATAGCAAAAGATGACAGCTTTTATTCCTATAGTAGGCACCTAGTTCGTAATCTCCACGCTTGTTAATGCGCTGCATAAGCGGAAAGCACTGGTTCCAATAGTCGTGACCGAGTTAGGAATCTCCACGCTTGTTAATGAGCTGCAATCCTCGAAAGCATAGTTTTCAATAGTCGTGACCGAGTTAGGAATCTCCACGCTTGTTAATGAGCTGCAACCCTGGAACGCATAGTCTCCAATAGCCTCCACCGTGCTTGGAATGTTGTATGAACCTTCTTTTCCTGCAGGGTATTGGATAAGATTTGATTTATACTTGTTAAATAGTACCCCGTCTTCCGATGAGTAGTTTTGATTTTCGCTATCTACGTTTATCTCTATTAAGTTCCTACAATTTGAGAAAGCGGCTTCCCCAATAGTAGTGACAGAGTTAGGAATCTCTATGCTTGCCAATGCGCTGCAAGAGCTGAAAGCATAGTTTCTGATAGTTGTCAGAGTATACTCAATGTCGCCATCCATCGGGTGTTCGGGAAGCACCAGGTCGCCGGAAACGTTTCCATTTCGTGCAACTTTCACGGTTTTGGCGTCTTCGTCGAGGACGGTGTAGGTGATGGTCTGGCCTTCGTAGGTGTAGGTAAAGTCGCGGGCCAAGGCCGGTAGCGCCATGAACAGCGCCAGCAGCAGAGGTAAGAATCTTAGTCTCATGGATTGATTGGTTTTGTACCTCCTCGCCCACAAAGTCGGTGATTATGTGATGGTTTAACGCAAAACGTGAGGGCCATACCTGCTACTCGCTCTCACTCGTTGAGGCCCTGGAATTGCCCGATATAGTAGAACGAGCAACTTGCAGAGACCTCACGCATATATGTATACACGCCCCCGGAAGTGGCGCTCACGCGCCGCCCGGCGGCATATGGATATACATACCTACATAAGCTATCTACCGTTGCTACATCCTTGACTATATCTTTTGAAATTTTCCAGGTTTCAACGAGTCAAGAAGGAGCGTCGATACACGCTTTCTATTTTATGTCCTGTCAATCCGGCCCGGCCTCTGCCCGGCATAAATCGACAGTGCAAATATAGTGATTTTTTTCAAATAAACGAAAAGGAGTAAATTGGGAATGAGGAATTCCTAATTCCTAACTCCTAATTCCGTAGCGGGTAAGGAGCGAATCGTATTCAGCGGTGTGGCAGAAATCGTCGAGCCACA
Organism: Paramuribaculum sp.; assembly: GCA_029058455.1. Taxonomy (GTDB): domain Bacteria; phylum Bacteroidota; class Bacteroidia; order Bacteroidales; family Muribaculaceae; genus Paramuribaculum. The sequence continues at coordinate 1,492 of JAIDXU010000295.1, read as the reverse complement.
GATTGAAACTGTCGCGCAGAGCCTCGCGGCCAACGGCCCAGCTCTGGAACTGGCTGAATGAAACGGGCACGGACACGTCGAGTTGCGGATAGTCAGCGGCCAGACGTCGTGCGGTGGCCTCGTCCACGACGGCGCGCGGGATGGTGCCGGAGGCCGTGAGCAGGCACAGGTGCTCGGCCGAGTACTCGTCGCTGCTGTGCACATAGATGGTGTCGCCGAGTTCCTGACCGAGGTTTACGAGGCGGTCGGCATACGGGGATTTGGCCACCAGCCAGACGTCCTTGCCTGCAAGCTGCTCCTGGGAGCGCACATAGTCGGCCGCCGTGGTGTCGGCAAGCTGCACGAGGGCCTGGCGGCCGGTGTAGACGGGCCGGGTCATGTTATATGTGTTTCGGGTGCGCTCCGTGGCAGGCAATGCGGCCACAACCACGTCGAAGTCGCCCTTCTCAAGGCCCTCGAGCGCGAAATGCAGCGGCACGAAGGGGCGAAACTGCACGGGCACGTCGTGACGGCGCGCCACGGCGCGGATTATATCATAGTCAAGGCCGGCGATGCTGTCGCCACTCCTTGTGTAGAGCAAGGGCGACATCTCTATGGCCACCACAATCGTATCGTTGCCGGGCCGGTGGTCGGACATGGCAAAAACGGCATCGCGCTGGTGGCTGCAGCGGGCCAGCATCCACATGGCGGCGAGCACCAGAGCAAGCACACCGACCAGCAGCGGCATGCGGCGTTGTATTTTCTGTAGCTGTTTCATACTCATACAACGCTTTCAACCCCGCTTTAGTTGGCGAAGTCGATGCTGAGGCCCAGCTGGAAGCGGCGTGGGTTCAGAGGATAATCCACCACGGAGAAGTAGTTGTTGCCACCCAGCCATCCCTGGTTGATGTGGCTCATCATCACGAAGAAACGCACACGACTCAGCTTCATGTTGGCGTAGACGTTCATGAACGGATAGTTGCCGAGCAGCTCCTTGCGCTGATTCACGAATGTGGCAGTGGCCGGCTGATAGGCGGGAGCGTGGTAGCGGGTGTACCAGTCGCAGTCCACGCCCAGCTGGAGGTGGAGCGTGGTTATGTTGCAGAGCAGAAACAGATTGCTGTAGACGGCCAGTTTGGGCAGCGGCAGCACGTCCTCGTTGCTGGTGGTCTGATAGGTGATGGTGTTGCGCCAGTTGAGGATGCCGAAGCGGAAGTCCTGCTGCAGACGGGCATGGAACACCTGCACATTGCCGCCATGCTGTACGGGCAATGCATCGGGGCCGAAATACACGTAGTTCTGCAGATTCTTGACGCCGGCCGACACGGTGGTGGCGGTGCGGCCGAGCTGCACCTTGCCGCCGAAGGCGTAGGTGCGCATCTTGCCGAAATCGTTGTTCCAGATGAAATGGTTCGAGCGGTAGTGGCGCATCAGGTAGGGCGTCTCCTCGTTGAGGAACTCGCCGTAGGCGTGGATGCGCAGCGAGTCGCCCAGCATGGGCACGCGCGAATAG
>JAIDXU010000294.1 GCA_029058455.1 Paramuribaculum sp. | reverse complement strand
GTGAGAGACAGAGTGATTTTCAAGCGCATGGTGTTAGACGGCGTGGCATGGGCCAAAGAGGTTGCGACAATGAAATGGGCCAATGCCTCGGCCATTGTGCGCGCCCACAATGACTTTAGGAAAATGAAAAAGGTCACCTCCGAATCAGGCAACCTTTCCCATGCAGCCGACATGGCCACACAATGCTATGAAATTATGAAATCACGCCCCGATATCATCTCGGGCTATTTCATTAAAGGGAAACACAAGTTTTCAGACTACAACTTAATTTCCGGCCACCGCAGCTGAATCGGCCGAAGATTTTAGCACCGGAGTGGTGCGCGTGGAGAAGCGCTTGGCCGGAAGCAGACACACCTGATGGCCCGGGAAATCGATCACCACATCCTGACTGAACACATTAAAGATGTTGACCGAATAATCCTCCTCGCTGTCGTCACAATAGAACGCGGAATGGCTGCCCGCACGGCTTCCGCATGTAACCCATGCCTCTTGATCTACGAGCGCATCGACAGTGTCGCGAAAGCTCCTCAATTTATCGGGATAGAGTTGGCGCTTGCAATACTTCGCATCCGAGGCCGGCAACTTCACATGCGCAGCCTGAAGGCCTGTGTCGATAAAATATCTGTTAGCATTACCATCAACAGCAAAATCGATATAATACCTCGATCCGCTCCACGGATATTTGAAAATATTATAGGGGTTGCTGATTGGTGCCGTAGGTTCATATCCGTCGGGCAACTTTGTGTGGAAGGCTATGTAATTCTGTTCAGGGCAATACTCCACCACAAATTTCTTCAGAAAGTCAATTCCAAGCACGGAAAAATCGGTTTTAGCAGGCGCAAAAGCCACATCCTTCATCATAGCTGTCTCCCTGCGCTGAAGAATCTCGACAGGCATGCCCAACGAGTCGGTTTCATAGTAGAAAATCGACAAAGGAAGATTTATATGATAGGATTTTTCCTCGAAATTGAATTGATCTGCGCCATCGCGCCCGATGTTCCAGTAAATCGACTGATCGTCGACATACCCCAGCGAATCGAGCACGGCAAGATCTGATTCAGCAATGGTAGTAAGGTCGCTGCCTGTATCAAGCTTGAATCTCACGCCGTTTTCAAGTTCAACTATCAGCGGCGATTTATCAACAATTCTCAACATCCCCACACAAGTATCCGTGCGCGATGTTTTGAGGGCACTCTGAGGGTCGCGAAACACCGCCAGAGCAAACAGTATGCCCCCCAACAGTAAAAGTAATATTATCGCAACAGCAATCTTTCTTGTCATAGAGTGATGAATTTCTTTCTGATCGGTTTAAATATTATTATCTCTTACAAAAATAAAAAAAATTTCTCTATACACCTATTATATAAAAGAAATTGTAACAGCATTGTCGCTTAATTTTCTTAACTTCTCAACTTCCCGGATCCTAAAACAAAAGCCGCCGCTATGCCAGTTAATATCAAGGCAATAGCGACGGCGTTGTTTCAGTTTAAAAAAGATCAATACTCGTCCCAGCTGCGAATCTCTATGTCATCGGTTGACAGAGTGGTGAACGCCTCGATAAAGGCAGCTGCCAGACGGGCATTGGTGAGCAACGGAATGTTGAGGTCGATGGCGGCTCGACGTATTCGGTGGCCGTTGCCCAGCTCGGTAGGAGTAAGATTTTTAGGAATATTGACAACAAGATCAATCTCCTTGTCATGAAGCATCTGCAATGCCTGAGGCTGCTCGCTCTCGCTCGGCCAATAGACTCTTATTGCGGGAATACCATTGTCGTTGAGGAAGCGGAATGTTCCCCCGGTGGCATAGATGCGATACCCCTTGTTGTGAAGCTTGTGGGCACTGTCGAGCATGTCGGCTTTCTGTTTGGGTGTGCCGGTTGAAAGAAGCACTCCCTTCTTAGGCACACGCATACCTACCGACAGCATAGCCTTGAGGATAGCCTCGGAAGTATCTACGCCGATACATCCAACCTCGCCGGTTGACGACATATCCACGCCAAGCACCGGGTCGGCGCCCTGCAGACGCGAGAAACTGAACTGCGAGGCCTTGATACCCACATAATCGAGATCAAAGGCATTTTTAGCAGGCTTCTCAACCGGAAGACCGAGCATAACCTTGGTGGCAAGATCGATGAAATTAATCTTAAGCACCTTGCTGACAAAGGGGAAGGAGCGTGAGGCCCGCAGGTTACACTCAATTACCTTGATGTCATTGTTCTTGGCAAGGAACTGAATGTTGAAGGGGCCTGAAATATTGAGAGCGCGGGCTATCTGACCGCTCACCTTCTTGATGCGGCGCATAGTCTCGACATAGAGCTTCTGGGGAGGGAACTGTATGGTGGCATCACCCGAGTGAACACCGGCAAATTCGATGTGCTCGCTTATGGCATAAACCTTTATCTCACCGTTCTGAGCCACGGCATCCATCTCGATTTCCTTGGCGTTCTGAATAAACTCGGTTACCACAACGGGGTGCTGCTTCGACACGTTGGCGGCAAGCTTGAGGAATCTTTCAAGCTCGTCGGGGTTGGAGCAAACATTCATAGCGGCACCCGAAAGCACATAGCTGGGACGCACAAGCACCGGGAAGCCTACCTCATCGATAAACTTGTTGATATCCTCGAGACTTGTGAGCTCACGCCAGCGTGGCTGATCAATGCCGAGACGGTCGAGCATAGCCGAGAATTTATTGCGGTCCTCGGCATTGTCAATGCTTCGGGCAGTGGTGCCGAGTATGTTGATGTGCTGCTCGTCGAGTCGTGTGGCCAGATTGTTGGGTATCTGACCTCCCACACTCAGTATGGTGCCGTGAGGCTGCTCGAGATCGAGAATATCCATCACTCTCTCAAAAGTCAGCTCATCGAAGTAGAGACGGTCACACATGTCGTAGTCGGTCGACACGGTTTCAGGATTATAGTTGATCATAACCGAGCGCCATCCCTCTTTCTTAACGGTGAGCAGAGCATTTACCGAACACCAGTCGAATTCAACCGACGAGCCGATACGGTAGGCACCCGAGCCGAGCACAACTATCGACTTGCGGTCATGGAGGTATTCCACATCATTCTGCGAACCGTTATATGTGAGATAGAGATAATTGGTCTGAGCGGGATATTCGGCGGCAAGAGTGTCGATCTGCTTTACCACAGGGAGAATACCGAGCGATTTACGCATGTCGCGCACACGTAGATTATCTTTCTCTCCGCTGCTCATTTTCTCTTTAAGCACCGCACGGGCTATCTGGAAGTCACTGAAACCCTGCTCTTTGGCCTGACGGAGCAATGCGGGGTCAAGTTCTTCGAGAGAGTCAGAGAGAGTGAGTTCCTTCTGGGTATTGACAATGTTCTGCAAACGATAGAGGAACCATTTGTCGATTTTGGTGAGGTCGTGAATCCTGTCTACGGTATAACCTCTCAGCATAGCCTCGGCGATAACGAAGATACGCTTATCGGTGGGGGTGGTGAGCTGGCGGTCGATCTCATCGTCGGTCACGGTGAGGGGCTTGTTGTCGACAAAGCCATGCATACCCTGACCTATCATGCGCAGACCTTTCTGAATCACCTCCTCAAATGTGCGGCCGATAGCCATTACCTCGCCGACAGATTTCATTGAAGAGCCGATTTCGCGGCGCACACCGTGGAATTTTCCAAGGTCCCAGCGGGGAATCTTACAAACGATATAATCGAGGGCGGGCTCAAAGAAAGCCGAAGTCTCCTTGGTCACCGAATTGCGGAGATCAAAGAGTCCGTAACCCAATCCGAGTTTGGCAGCCACAAAAGCGAGGGGATAGCCGGTGGCCTTTGATGCAAGAGCCGATGAACGGCTGAGACGGGCGTTGACCTCGATAACTCGGTAATCCATCGACTCGGGGTCGAAGGCATACTGCACGTTACATTCACCCACGATTCCGATATGACGGATAATCTTTATGGCAAGTTTGCGGAGATAGTGATAGTCTTCGTTGGTGAGGGTCTGTGACGGAGCGACAACGATACTCTCGCCGGTGTGAATACCCAGCGGGTCGAAATTCTCCATGTTGCAGACGGTGATGCAGTTGTCGAAGCGGTCTCGCACAACCTCATATTCAACCTCTTTCACCACCTAAAATGACTTTTCGACAAGCACCTGAGGCGAGAACGACAGAGCCTTTTCGGTAAGGGCCACAAGCTCGCTCTCGTTATCGCAGAAGCCTGAGCCAAGGCCTCCGAGGGCATAAGCGGCTCTGACAATCACCGGATAGCCGAGGCGCTCGGCGGCGGCTTTGGCATCTTCAATAGTCTCGACAGCCTCGCTCTTAATGGTCTTGACATCGATTTCGTCGAGCTTCTTCACAAACAGCTCGCGGTCTTCGGTGTCCATAATGGCCTGAACCGGAGTGCCGAGCACCTTCACGTTATATTTCTCAAGCACCCCCTTGAGATAGAGTTCCACACCGCAGTTGAGAGCGGTCTGACCTCCGAAGGCCAGCAATATGCCGTCGGGGCGTTCTTTCTCGATAACCTTTTCCACAAACTCGGGAGTTACCGGCAGAAAGTAAATCTTGTCGGCAAAACCGTCTGAAGTCTGCACGGTGGCGATATTGGGGTTGATGAGCACAGTCGATATACCCTCCTCCTTGATAGCTTTGAGGGCCTGAGAGCCGGAGTAATCAAACTCACCTGCTTCACCGATTTTCAGAGCGCCGCTACCCAAGAGCAGCACTTTCTTTATACTGGTGTCGATATTCATTGCGATAATGGGGTTTTAAAGGAGGGCGATAAAATCATCAAAAAGAAACTCTGTATCCTTCGGACCTGAGCTTGCCTCGGGATGGAACTGAGCCGAGAAGAAAGGTTTGGATTTATGACGGATACCCTCGTTGGTATCATCGTTCATGTTCACAAACAGCGGCTCCCAATCTTCGGGCAGAGTATTCGAATCAACCGCATAGCCGTGATTCTGTGAGGTCACGAAACAGCGGTCGGTATTGAGCTGACGCACCGGCTGGTTATGTGAACGGTGGCCATATTTCAGTTTATAGGTCGAAGCTCCGGCAGCTTTGCTGAGCAGCTGGTTGCCCATGCAGATACCGCAGATGGGTTTACCTTTTTCAATGGCCTTTTTGAGGTTCTCAACAGTCTTTTCGGCGAAATCGGGATTACCGGGACCGTTGCTGATAAACAGTCCGTCATAGTCGATGGTGTTGAAATCATAATCCCAGGGCACTCTGATCACTTTCACGCCGCGACGGGTGAGACAGCGGATGATGTTG
>JAIDXU010000293.1 GCA_029058455.1 Paramuribaculum sp. | reverse complement strand
ACATGATTCCAAGATGAGATTTTTATGCTATTGATATTTAAATGAAAAAGATTTTTGGCAAACGGGATAAATGTAGTAATTTTGGAACATGTTTCGGTTTGCGGCGACGCAATTAATAGGGAATCCGGTGAAAATCCGGAACAGACCCGCTACTGTAATTCCCCCACAAACTCACCGGCAACCGGAGCCACTGGCGGCAAATACGCCGGGAAGGCGCCGGATGAGAGGATAAGTCAGGAGACCTGCCGAAGCTGAAAAAAGTTTTGTAGTTTTCGGGTAATATCACCACAGAACATTTCACGCAATGAGGCATCCTATCTTTCTATCACTCCTTATGGCCGGCCACCTGTCAATGCAGGGTGCCGTAACCGACCCCGTATCAGACAACGACACCCTATCCACCAAAATCACGCTCAAAGAGGTGACTTTTCAGGGCAAAAGCGTCGCGAAAAAACTTGAGGAGGGGGCTTTTTCGGTCAACGCCCTCGAAATCAGGCCAAACATCAACAAGCCGGTAACCCTCACCGACCTCGTCGACCGCACGGCGGGTGTGAAAATCAGACGCGAAGGGGGAGTGGGCTCTGACTTCGACATGACAATCAACGGCCTGTCGGGCAACTCGATAAGATATTTCATCGACGGTGTGCCGCTCGAAACCAAAGGGTCGGGAGTAACTTTAGACAATATTCCGCTCAACACCGTGGAAAGAGTGGAACTCTACAAGGGAGTCGTGCCCTCCTATCTCAGCTCCGACGCCCTCGGGGGAGCGGTCAACATCGTGACCGTGAAAAAGAGGCGCAACTATCTCGACGCCTCCTACGGAATCGGCTCTTTCAATACCCATTCGGGCGATATAACCGGTCAATACTATATTCCGGGTACACCGATAGCCATAGTGCCGACACTCGCCGTAAACTACTCCAAAAACAACTATATGATGAAAGATGTGGAGGTTTGGAGCGAGGATGAGGACAGATATATCCACACCGACCGTCGACGCTTCCACGACAGTTATTTCTCGCTTTTAGGGCAGTTGGAAGTCGGAGTGACCGGAGTGAAATGGGCCGACAGATTTTTTGCCGGCATTTCCTATTCCAAAACCGATAAGGAGCTTCAGACCGGCGCCATGCAGAACAAGGTCTATGGCGAAGCCTCGCGCCACTCCCATGCCCTTAATTTCTCAGCCCGATATAACAAGCAGTGGGGGAGTCTCGGCACACGCCTGAGTGTGTCACACACCCGCGATCACAGCGAGACTGTCGATACCGCCTACCGCAAATATTCATGGGACGGCTCATGGCTCCCCTCATCGGGCAACGAAATCAACAACCGCACCCGCACCATAAGAGTCTACCGCCGACCGCTGACAGTTGTCAGCGCAGGGGCCGACTACAATTTCAACTTGCATCACAACCTCGCGCTCAACTACATGCTCAACCGCTGCGGCAACGACCGGAGCGACAAGGTCGACAAGAAATTCGAGCCGTCAAACGATATAGTAACCAAGCATATACTGTCGCTCACCTACTCCCAGCGATTTTTCAACGACAGGTGGCAGACCTCTTATTTCATTAAAGACTATATCAACAGCCTGAGCATAGAGCAGACCGACGACTATACCATAACCGGCTCAGACCTCATCGACAGCAAGGCCACCAAATGCTATTACGGAGCCGGCGCGGGGAGCAGATACACCCTGCGGGAGGAAATCGCCGTCAAAGCCTCCTACGAACACAGCGTAAGGCTGCCGCTGTCACGTGAACTCTTGGGCAACGGAACCACCGTTTACCCCAACCTTGCGCTAAGCCCCGAGAGGAGCAATAACTACAATCTCGGTGTGTTCGGCACATGGAATTTCGGTCAAGGCAACCGTTTGAGCTATGAGGCCAACGGTTTCATACGCCATGTGCAGAACTACATCCGCGCCGTGGTGTCGGAGCGTGACGGTATGATGCAATATGTCAACGAGCCGGCCATCGACATCAAGGGATTTGACGTAGAGGTATCATATCTCCTCAACTCGCGGCTTCAGATAAGCCTTAACGCAAGCTGGAACGACGCCCGCGACCTCAAGAAATATAAGAGCGACGGCAACCCCTCGGCCACCTACCGAAACCGTGTTCCCAACCGCCCGTGGATGTTCTCCAACCTTGAGGCAAGCTACACATTCAGCGACCTGCTCGACAAAGACGATCGCCTCAGAATAGGGGCAGCATGTCAGTATATCCACTGGTATTACCTCAATTGGGAAGCATTCGGCACCGCGGCCACCAAAGCTCGAATCCCAACCCAATATCCCGTTGACATTTCAGCCACCTACTCATGGCATGAAGGCAGATATAACATCACAGCCGAGTGTAACAATCTCTTCGACCAACTTTCCTACGACAACTACATGCTCCAGAAACCGGGGCGCAACTTCGCCGCCAAGTTCAGAATATTCATCGACTGACCGGTATTTTTCGGGCGTGTGTTTGTAACAAAACCATGAGATTTAACGTCTGTTCAAAGAAAGACTAAATAATCTCACTGCCAATATATGAAAACAGCTCACAGACTTAGATTAGCTATTATCGCCGCCGTGACAGCGCTGACCGGCGCAATGAGTGTTTCGGCTGATGAATTGCCGGTATTACACGCCGACGGCCCCGCACTCCGAACCATGCTCGACGGCAAACCGGGGCATCCGTGGTTTATTTCGCCCGGCATGAAGCCTTTTGATTGCCTCAACACCTCGGCTGCCGTAGTGAAATTCGCCTGTGACCGCGATTCGCTTACATTTACCCTCATGCCGTGGGAAAACCGCGATTTCGTGATTATCACCACCGAGGGCGATTCGGCTTTTACCCGCGTTACGCGCACTCCTCTCGACCCTTATCTCACACCTGCCCCCAGATATCTCAATCACCGCAAGGGTGATCTTCTCAGCAACGACGAGGCAAGTTTCGATCTTTTCGCCCTGCAACATGCCATAACCGAAATACACCCCGATCCTTTTACCGTAACCTCATCGACCGACCTGGCGCAGTCATTCATGAGGGTGCTGGAATCTCTGCCCGACTCAATATCGGTTGTTGATCTTTACAGCCGCCTCGCTCCGCTCGTCACCTCGATAGGCGACGGACACACCATGTTGCGCTTTCCCTATAACGATATGTTTACGGCAGATCTCAAACGGCTCCCGTTGTTTGTCAACATAAGCACCGACGGTGTTATAACGGCTTATGCGTCGCTCGACGGGGCGATAGCTCCCGGCTCAAAAATTATCTCGATCAACGGCCACACCGCCGATGAGATGATCGAAGCGATGATGCCCTACGCGTCGGGAGAGCTGCGCCATTTCAAACTTCAGCGCATAAACTCCGACTTTACGGCATGGTTTGAAATGCTCTATCCGGCCGATAGCTATGAGATAGTCTATATGCCTGAAAACGAGAATGTGAAACATTCCATCACTTTCCCTGCCATAACATGGGAAACCATCAGTCAAAGGGTAAAAAAGGGAGACTCATCGCAACAAGCCGCTCAAAAGTCTTCCTATTCGTTTGAAATCGACTCGATAAACCGTGTGGCGGTAATGGATTTCAGGTCTTTCGACAATCCCGCCAAGATGAAGATTTTTGCCGACTCTATGTTTAGAACTCTGCGCAATGCGGGCATTGACCGCCTCGTGATAGATGTCAGCGAAAACGGTGGCGGCAACAGCGGCGTAGGAGATGAGCTGCTGAAATACATCTCTCCCGTGCCTTTCACACAGATGGAAAAAGTATATATGCGGCGTTCTCCCTTTACGGTGGGTTTAATAGAGGCTCAGAAAGGTATTTCAACCAATCCTATCAGTTTGATTAACGAAGTAAACAATTTCATAGAGCCGCTGACAGCCGAACAGGGTCATTTCGACGGCAAAGTGTGGCTCGTGACCTCAAACTATACTTTCTCCTCGGCCGATTCATTCTCAAACGCTTTCAAACACTTCGGCATGGGAACGGTGGTTGGCGAAGAAACCGGGGGAGTGAATGTAGCGTTCGGCGATCTGATATTCTATCAGTTGCCTGTATCGGGCATACCTGTCACGATAAGCTATAAACGCTTCTGGCTGGCGGGAAGCGACGAGAAGGATATTCATCCCGTAATACCCGACGTGAAAGTTCCCCGCTCGGAAGCACTCGAAACGGCAATACGCCTCGCCTCAAAAGCCGATAGGGGCAAACGAATAAAATAATCTCAAGATATGGCTAAACAAGACTATGTTATCAAAAACCGGCAGTGGCTCGAGGAAATCGCGGCCGCTCCCGGTGTAAAACCGCTCGACAAAGGCATTTACTACAAAGTGATAAAGTCGGGCAACAGCTCCGGCCCCACGCCAAACCGGGGGAGTGTGGTGACCGTTCACTATACCGGCAAGACCATCAACGGCAAGACATTCGACAGCAGCCGCGGGGGAGTGGCTCCGGCCTTCCGTCTCCGCGAACTGATAGCGGGATGGATAATAGCTCTCCAGAAAATGCACCCCGGTGACAGATGGGAAGTATATATCCCGGCCGAACAAGCATACGGAAAGATTAACCAACCGGGCATTCCCGGAGGCTCAACCCTTATCTTCGACATTGAACTCATCGGAGTAAACTGACCCCTTTATGTCGCGATGTTTATATATTTTTGCTAAATTTGTGAACTGATTTATGAAACCAATCCACAAATAACATGAAAAGATTTCTGATCTCCACACTCAGTGCTGCCGCATGTATAGGCATGATGGCGCAGGATGCAAAATATATATTCTATTTCATTGGCGACGGAATGGGTCTCGGCCATGTCAACGCCACCGAAATCTACAACCGCGACGTGCTTAAAAACGAGCAGCCCCTGCTTATGCTCACCTTTCCGGTAGCGTCACAGGCCCGCACATATTCCGCTTCAAGCCCTATAACCGACTCTGCCGCCGCCGGCACGGCCCTCTCAACGGGATATAAAACCAACAATTACATGATAGGTGTAACTCCCGACACAGTCGCCGTTAACAGTATCGCCGTCGATTTCATGAATGACGGATATGCAGTAGGTGTAGGAACCACCGTTCAGGCCGATGACGCCACTCCTGCCGCATGGTATGCCCACGCCGCAAACCGTTCCATGAAGAAAAAGATAGCGCCCCAGGCAGCCGGCAGCGGTCTGTCTTTCCTTGCCGGCGGAGGATTCAAACTCGGAGGCAAAGGTGACGAGGGCTTCCCGGAGTTTATCGAGGTGATGAAAAAAGGTAATTATGAGATTGCCGAGGGTTATGCGGCTTTCAACAATCTGAAAAGCGGAGATAAGTTTCCCGACAAGGTGCTGATGTATTCCGACAACCCCACATGGGGTCAGGTGGGTTACACAATCGATTCTATCCCCGGAGCTATGACCTGCGCCCAGATCACTGAAGCGTGTCTCTACACCCTCAGCAACGCCAATCCCGACAAGTTTCTGATGATGATTGAAGGGGGAAACATCGACTGGGCGGCTCATGCCAACGACGGAGGTGCCGTTATCAAAGAGATACTCAACTTTCAGGACGCCATCAACGTGGCCTATCAGTTTTATCTGCAACATCCCGATGAAACCCTCATCGTTATCACCGCCGACCACGACACCGGCGGCATGTCATTCGGTCGACCGGGAAAGAATCAGAATATCGCATACGCCGACGCTCAGAAAATTTCAAAAGATCTCTTCGGTGACTGGACCCGCAAATGGGGTAAGGAAACCGTCAATCCCACATGGGAAGAAATGGAAAATGTGTTGCGCGACAAACTGGGATTCTGGACCACAGTGCCTCTTACCGACGGCGAGACCCAACAGCTCAAGGAGATGTTTAACGAAACCTTCATCACCCGCAACGGCAAAGACGAGAATACACTCTATCACACCTTCAACGCCTTTACTGCAAAAGCGTTCGACATACTCAACACACATCTGGGCATAGGCTGGACCACCACCTCCCATGCAGGTAATTTCGTGCCTGTATATGCTATCGGCGCCAATTCCTCCTATTTCACCGGCAATCTCAACAACACCGAGATTCCTCTCCTCATCAAAAAAGCTGCCGGCCTGAAATAATCCTGTGTCAAAATTGGGAAGGAGGATTCTTTCCACGGGTTGACACCCGCGGTTCACGCCAAACGCCTGCTCCGCGGGCTGCCTATCATAATCTCTAATAAACATAATGCGTGTAGGGATGCTCCATGGAGCATCCTCGCCGTCCCACCACGCACAATCCACATTCTATCAGGAGGATGCACCGTGGTGCATCCCAATGCTGTTTACTTAGGCCATCAAAGAAATAAAAAAATCAAAAAGCGGACATAACCGCTCGATTGTTATATTATTTTACCACAAATAACAACAATGAGCTTATGTCCGCTAAGAA
>JAIDXU010000292.1 GCA_029058455.1 Paramuribaculum sp. | reverse complement strand
AATAGAAATCTGGAACCTCGTGTTCATGCAGTTTGACCGTCACGCCGACGGCTCGCTCCACCCCCTCCCCGCCAAAGTTATCGATACCGGCATGGGCTTTGCGCGTCTCTGCATGGCTCTGCAAGGCAAAACATCCAACTACGACACCGACGTCTTTACTCCGCTGATCGAGAAAGTATCTCAGCTGTCCGGACTTAAATACGGCGAGAATCCCAAAGTTGACATCGCCATGAGAGTAATTTCTGACCATGTGCGCACGATAGCTTTCTCAATCGCCGACTCACAGCTTCCCTCCAACGCCAAAGCAGGCTATGTGATTCGTCGCATTCTTCGCCGCGCCGTGAGATATGCCTACACATTCCTCGGCCAGAAACAGGCATTTATGTATAAGCTTATCGATACCCTCATCGAATCGATGGGTGAGGCTTATCCCGAGCTTCCCGCTCAGCGCGACCTTATTATTAAGGTAATAAAAGAGGAAGAGGATTCATTCCTCCGCACCCTCGAAAACGGCATTAAAATGCTCGACAGCGCTATCAGCGCCGCCCGCGCCAAAGGTCTCGATCAGATTTCGGGCGAAGCAGCCTTTACTCTCTACGACACCTACGGATTCCCCCTCGACCTCACCGAGCTTATTCTCAAAGAAAACTCCATGACTCTCGACCGCAAGGGTTTTGACGAGTGTATGACAGCTCAGAAAGAGCGCGCCCGCGCCGCAGCCGCCACCGAAGCTACCGACTGGGTGGTAGTGAAGCAGGGCGATCCTCAGTTTGTGGGATATGACACCACCGAATGTGCCACAGGTATTCTGCGCTACCGCAAGGTGAAACAGAAAAAGCAGGAATACTATCAGATTGTGCTTGAGCAGAGTCCTTTCTATGCCGAAATGGGCGGTCAGGTCGGTGACAAGGGCACACTCAGCAACGGTGATGACACAATCGAGATTTTCGATACCAAACGCGAGAACGGTATGGCCGTACACCTCTCCACATCTCTGCCCGCCGATCCTTCAGCAACATTTATCGCTTCGATCGACAAAGAAGCCCGCATGGCTACCTCGGCCAACCACACCGCCACTCACCTGCTTCATCAGGCACTGCGCGAGGTGCTCGGCACTCATGTTGAGCAGAAAGGCTCATTCGTAAGCCCCGACATGCTCAGATTTGACTTCTCGCATTTCCAGAAAGTAACTCCCGAAGAACTCCGCGAAGTGGAGCATATCGCCAACCGCCGCGTGCGTCAGGCCATAGCGCGCAACGAGCGCCGCAACGTGCCTATCGCCGAAGCCCGCGAAATGGGAGCGATGGCCCTGTTTGGCGAAAAATATGGTGAAGAAGTGAGAGTGATAGCCTATGGCGACAGCGTGGAGCTGTGTGGCGGCACTCACGTTGAAAACACCGGCAACATCGGCATGATACGCATCATAGGCGAAAGTTCGATAGCCGCAGGCATACGCCGTATCGAGGCCATTACCGGCGCGGCAGTTGAAAATGCTTTCGACCATATATCCGACAACATTCAGCAGATAGGCACTCTTTTGGGCGGATCACCCGACGTTGTTGCCGCAGTTAAACGCGCCATTGCCGAAAACAGCGATCTTCACGCTCAGGTCGAAACCTATTTCAACGAAAAGGTAACCTCTCTTGCCAAAGAACTTATTGAGAAAGCCGAAGTCAACAGCAACGGCGTGAAGGTTGTTAAGCTCCGCGGCGTTTTCCCCGCTGACCTCGTTAAATCAACAGCCTTTGCCGTGAGAGCCGCTTCGCCTCAGAACACTGCATTTGTCGCAGCCACAAGCGAAATAGCAGGCAAACCGCTTCTTACCGTAATGCTTACCGACGATGTAGTCGCCACAGGTCTGAGTGCTGCTGTTATAGTGCGCGAAGCTGCCAAAAATATCAAAGGTGGCGGCGGCGGTCAGCCCGGTTTCGCACAGGCAGGTGGCAAGAACACCGACGGACTTGTAGCAGCCTTCAATGAAATGGTCGAAAAGATCAATTTATAACAACTAAAGAATCTACTCACTTTCAACTCAATCTTTCATTATGAGCAAAATTTTATTACCCATAGTTTGCTTGACAGTTGCAGCTACCGCCGCAGCTGAATCAGCACTTCCCAATCCCGGATTCAGGGAGTGGGTTGACTGTGTGCCCTGGACTTCTACCGACAACACCACAGCTCTCGGCCAGCAGCCCAAAGACTGGACAATTTCAAACGTGATAGGCATCAATGGTCTCGGCAAAACCCAGGTTGGTGAAAAAGCCACCGGCCCCTTCGGATCAGTAGCCGTAAAGGTTGCCAATACTCCCAACTCACTTCTCCCTACCCAGACCGTGCCCGGGTATTTCACTCTCGGCACCACATGGT
>JAIDXU010000291.1 GCA_029058455.1 Paramuribaculum sp. | reverse complement strand
GGTCAGGAGTGATGTTGAAAATCAATTCAGTAAGTTTCAAACATGAACTACAAAATTATAGAAAAACAATATTTTTCGCCTAAGGTGGTGAAATTTATTGTCGAGGCTCCCGACATTGCCAAAGCGCGCAAACCGGGTCACTTTGTGATCGTGCGCACTCAGGAGGGGGGAGAACGCATACCTCTCACCATTGCCGATGCCGATCCCGAGAGGGGCACGATAATGCTTGTGGTGCAGAGCATTGGCAAATCAACTACCGACATCAACAATCTGCAGCCGGGCGACTTTTTTACCGATGTGGTGGGACCGCTTGGCAAAGCCACCCATATCGCCAAGGTCGGCACAGTGGTGTGCTGTGGCGGCGGCGTGGGTGTCGCTCCACTTCTGCCTATCATAAAGGCTCTCAAGCAGGCGGGCAACAGGGTTGTGAGCGTGCTTGCCGCCCGCACTTCCGACCTGATTATTCTCAGAGAGCAGGTGGCCGAATATAGCGACGAGTTGGTGATAATGACCGATGACGGCTCGGAGGGTCACAAAGGTCTGGTGACCGACGGCGTGGAAATGATTTTAAAGCGCGAGGAGGTCAATCAGGTTGTCACCATCGGCCCTGCCGTGATGATGAAGTTTGTGGCTCTGCTCACCAAGAAATATAATGTGCCGACACTCTGTTCGCTCAATACCATAATGGTCGACGGAACAGGCATGTGCGGCGCCTGTCGTGTCACCGTTGGAGGCCGCACGAGATTTGTGTGTGTCGACGGCCCGGAGTTTGATGCCCACGAGGTGGATTTCGACGAGATGATGATGAGACTGCGGTCATACGATCAACCCAAAAACAAATGAGCTTTATGGAAGACAACAATCCAGATAAAAGGGGCTTCGCTCCCCGCGACGCCCAATGGCGTAAGGACCTGCGCGATGCTATGCCGGCGCGTGAGCGCACAGCCATTCCGAGGGTTGAAATGCCTCATCTCGCCCCCGACTACAGGGTGACCAACTTTGAGGAAGTGAATTGCGGTCTGCTCCCCGAGCAGGCTGTTGTAGAGGCGACACGCTGTCTCGACTGCCCGGAGCCTTCGTGTGTGACCGGTTGCCCCGTAAGCATCAACATACCCGGATTTATCAAAAACATTGAACGCGGAAACATTACCGAGGCGGCCGAAGTGTTGCGCCACACCTCCGCCCTCCCCGCCGTGTGTGGCCGCGTGTGTCCGCAGGAAAAGCAGTGCGAAAGCAAGTGCATTTATAACCGCATGAAAAAACCGCCCGTAGCGATAGGTTATCTCGAGCGCTATGCCGCCGACACCGCCGCTCAAACCGACACCAAGCTCGGCGAGCGCCCCGCCTCAAACGGCATAAAGATAGCAGTGTGCGGCAGCGGACCCGCCGGACTGTCATTTGCCGGCGAGATGGCCGCCAAAGGTTTTGAGGTGACAGTGTTTGAAGCGCTCCATGCCATAGGCGGCGTGTTGAAATACGGTATTCCGGAATTTCGACTTCCCAACTCGGTGGTTGACCGCGAAATTAAATCGCTCCGCGATCTCGGCGTGGAGTTTGTTGTCGACACCGTGATCGGCAAGACTCTCACCCGCGATGACCTCCTTGCCCGCGGATATAAAGGCATATTTATCGCCTCGGGCGCCGGACTCCCCCGCTTTATGGGTATTCCGGGCGAAAACCTCATAGGAGTGATGAGCAGCAACGAATATCTCACCCGCATTAACCTTATGGGAGCGGGTCGCCCGGGATATGACACTCCGGTGTTCAAGAGCCGTCACGCCGCCATAATCGGAGGCGGAAACACCGCGATGGACTCGGCGCGCACTGCCCGACGCATGGGTGCCGAAAAGGTTTATATCGTATATCGCCGCTCGGAAACCGAAATGCCGGCCCGCGTTGAGGAGGTGATTCATGCCAAAGAGGAGGGTATAGAATTTCTCACCCTACATAACCCGGTGGAATATCTTGCCGACGATAACGGCCGCGTAAGGGCCATGAGGCTCCAGCGCATGGAGCTTGGTGAGCCTGACAGCTCGGGCCGACGCAGCCCCATAGCTGTAGAGGGTGATATTACCGAAGTTGATGTCGACATGGTTGTGGTTAGCGTAGGCGTGTCGCCCAATCCCCTTGTGCCCGACTCACTGCCGCAGCTTGAAATGTCGCCCCGCCACACTATTGTGGTCAACGACGCTACCCTCCAGTCCTCTATCGAGGGACTTTATGCCGGCGGCGATATAGTTAGAGGCGGAGCAACCGTGATACTCGCCATGGGCGACGGTCGTAAAGCGGCTCAGGCAATGGCCGCAGCTCTCGCCTGATAACATTCCCCACCAACATATAACAACATCCGCAATACGCCATGAGAAAACGTATTGCGGATGTTGATGTTTATACCGGTCAGGTCATGACACCGGCAGCAATGACCTTATGGCCGCCACAATCGACTCGGTAGAAAGACGTGAGGTATCGAACAGAGCGTGATAGTTTTCGGGTGCGCCCCATCTGTGACCGGTGTAGTAGGAATAGTGATCGCGGCGCTCGGCATTGACCTGCGCCACATGAGCTGCCGCCTTATCCTCAGGAATATCATAGAACGACACCGCTCTCCGCGCCTTATATTCAGACGAGGCATAGAGGAAAACATGAAGGCAACCGGGATAGTCGCGCAACACATAGTCGGAGCAACGGCCCACTATCACACAGGGGCCTTCGGCGGCAAGCTGTCTTATGACGCGGCTCTGAGCCACAAAGAGGGCATCTTTCTTAGACATAGACCGCTCGAGAGGCACCGAATAGTTCTGGGTAATCATTTCATAGAGCAAGGAGTGAGGCAACTTCTGATCGTAGTCGCGCACAGTCTGTTCGCTGAATCCCGTTTCGCGTGCCACCATCTCCATCATGGCGTTGTCATAGAAAGGCACACCCAATTCCCGAGCCAGCAGCTCACCTATTTCATGCCCGCCGCTTCCATACTCACGGCCTATGGTAATGACCGGATGAACAGATACCTCCGCCTTGACGTCAGACGCGGTAAGCTCATTTTGGCCGGAAGCCGTCTCCCATCGATCGACAAACTTAAGGTGAGGGCGAATCAGTCTCACAAGAGGACCCGTGAGTATAGCCACGATCAGAGTACCTTCTCGCACTCCGTCTATACGACCGGCAAATATCCATGAACATCCTACAGCTATCACCAGCAGCGACACGTCGAACATTATCTTCATTGTGCCGAACTCCTTTTTAAACTTGTCGGAAGCGATATGAAGCACATACTCTCCCGAGTTCATACACACATCGGCCACAACCTCAAGAGCTATGCCGAGACCCATAAACCCACATCCGATTACACACGATAGGAACTGCATCCAGTAGACTTCGGGATGCCAAAAGGAAAGAATCGACATCGTGATATCGATAAACAATCCGAAAAGAAGCGACACCGGTATCTGCATCAGCAGCTCAACCCTAAACTCCCTGACTCCCTTCCATCCGAGCATTATCACCTGGGCTAATATCAATATCGCATTGAGAATTATTATATAGGTACCCATCGACAGAGCTGTGTTGAGACTCCAAACGTATGGCACACTCGAGATCGGGGATGTGCCCATGAGCGACCGGGTAACCAGACTGACGCCAAACGACATTATGAAAAGTGATACGAGAAACACAAAATAGCGTCTGATCAATTCCTGTTTGTTGCGTGAAATTTTTTCCATAAAGCAATCGGTTTATTTAGAAACATATTTCAAAACGGAGGTGTGTCGAGTGAAACACAATGATCACTGCAACACACCTCCTGTTTTTCAACCCGTTATATCAACGGGTGGGGAAGCGGGGTTATTTATTCGGCAAGGACCTCGATTTCGGCAGCAGCGCCATAGTCCTGACCGTTCTGCGAGCTGAGGGCACGCAGGCGCACATAGCGACCCTTGACGGGAGCGGCAAACATGATTTTCTTTTTGTTTTTGTCTTTTGCGAAAGTGCCTTTTGCCACCGGTTCGCCCCAGGTTTCGCCATCTTCGCTTACATATACCTCATAATCCTTGAAATCGCCGTTGGGCCCATCCTGACGGGGCAGGTAGATGATACCGGTGATGTTCTGAACATCGTGAGTGTCGAGATCGATCCAGTGAGGATAGCCGGCCACAGTTACCGAATACATTGTATGCCAGAAGGTATCGGGATCACCGTCAACAGCATATTCAGCATCATTCCACGGCTCGACAGAGCTGGCAAACTTCACGTCGATGGGCACACTCTCGATACGGGCGAAGTCACCGCTTGCGCTTACACGGGGATTGTTATTGTCGAAAGCTACGATATAACCGCCCTCCTTCATGGGAACAGGCTCGGTGTAGTGCACGGGCTTGCGGGCTGCATTGACTTTATATACAATGTCGATTGAGTCGGGACATGTGATAGTCACAAGACCGGTAATCTCGTCACGCGACATGTTGATAGGCTTGATACCCGAGGGAACAACGATGCCCTGAGCGGCGGGAGTGAGCGATCCTTCCACGGGGCGGATCACAAAGCCGAAGTGGTGGGCTGAAGCATAAACGGTGTTTTCGGCCGAGGGAGGTGCCTGACCGCATGATCTTCCGCCAAGACCGGTATCTCCGAAGTCGAGGTGCAGACGTGTGGCGCCGGGCTTGGGAAGCTGATAGGGATGAGGAGCGGTGAGCAGATCATTTTCAGAATAAGGAAGTGCGGTTACGCTCATAGGCTGGTTGCCGGCGGCCACGAAGCCAGAACCCTGAGAATTGGTGAGCGAAGCCCAGCGCACATCCTCATGATTGGCCATATTCTGAGGTTTGGGATAGTTGACAAACTGGTCGATGACACTCGAAGTGTAGACGCCCAGATCCTGACCCACCTTGCGGTCGTTGTAGTTTTCTATCGGGCCACGGCCATAATAGGTGAATGTGGAGTAGCTTTCAGGCACTTCCATGAGATAGCCGAGACGGGGAAGAATAACTTTGCTGTTATTTGACGAAACAGCGGCCTGAAGCTCAACCGAGCCGTCGGGATAAACTGTCCAGATCTGATTGGTGGTAAATGCGAAGTCCTCTTCACCGAAAGGCTTGTCGGTATCCTCGATGATTTTATGTTCACCCACCGAAGGAGCACCGGTGACCTGAGCGGCGTTGGGAGCCTGACTGCGCACAGTAAAAATAACCACAGCCTCGCCTCGTTCGTTTACATAAGCGTTTGAGCCAAGAACGGTGTGCTTGAGATTGTGGAGGCCGTTAGAATACCATTTGTTGTAGATCCAGTTATCGTTGTTGACAAATGCACGGTAAGCGTCGAGACGGGGACCACCGTTTTCAGTAAACATCTTGTTGCCATTATATTCGAGGTCGGAGATAGTGCCGGTTGCGGGATCGAACACGACCTTAAATCCGGTGCCTTCGACAGTGAGGGCTGATGAAACTTCCTTGACCTGTCTAACTGTCTTGCCGTCGGCAAGGCTCATGGTGAGAGAGCCGGTGGTGGCAGCGCTTACAGAAGCCATGGCAGGTTTGGTGCCCTCGCTTACAGGGAGCTGCTCTGACATCTGCACATAGCCTTTCTCAGCCCACGGCATATCCTCGGCCAGACATACATTGATTGTTACATAGAGTTCGCCGGTGAGACCTTCGAGGTTATAGGGAATGGTGTAGGTGAGTTTCTGACGGGGGCCGAGCACCATGCGGGGGCCGATGAGGGCGTCACCATGCTGCACCTCCACACCGTTCTCTTTAAGGCTCCATGAGAAGTAGTAATCCTCAAGGGGTTCGAAATAGTTTTTGTTGAAGATCTCGATCTTGCCGGCGGCCATATCGAGCGGAGTGATTTCAACAGGCTGATAAACCTTCTTAACTTCATAGTAGGCAGGTTTGGGTTCGAGATCGCCGAACATAATGCCATTCATTACAAACTGACCGTCGTTGGGGAAGTCGCCGAAGTCACCGCCATAAGCAAGATATTTGGCGCCGGTAACGGGATCGTAGTTATAGAGGCTCTGGTCAACCCAATCCCAGATTGCACCGCCACAGATAAAGTTGGTGCTTTCAACAGCATCCCAGATAGGCTTGAGGTCACCCACGGCGTTACCCATCGAGTGAGCATATTCTGAGATATGGAAGGGATAAACATAATTGTGTTTGCCGGAGGCAATAGCCTGTGTCAGACCAACGCTGGGATACTGGTTTGAACCCATATCCACGATGCGGTTGTTACGTTCATACTGCACGGGGCGCGAGGTGTCGAACGCCTTGATAGCCTCATAACCTGCCACGAAGTTGTCGCCGGGGCCGGCCTCGTTGCCGAGACTCCAGATAACGACTGCGGGAGAGTTGACGCGGCTGTGAACAAGCTCCATTTCTCTGGCCACATGAGCGGGGCGCCATTCCTTGGGGTGAGAAAGCGAAGCGTCGCCATAATAATATTCATGGCTTTCGATATTGGCTTCATCCTCAAGATAAATGCCATATTTGTCGCAGAGATAATACCAATAGGGATCGTCGGGATAGTGGGAGTTACGCACATGGTTGATGTTGCCGCGCTTCATGAGCATAATCTCTTTTTCCATATTCTCGCGGGTAACGGCATGGCCGCGGTCGGGCATTGTCTCGTGACGGTTCACACCACGGAGTTTAACCGGCTGATTGTTGATGTAGTAATATCTTCCGGCGAGTCCGAAACTGTCATCCTCGGCTTTAGTGTCGCGAATCTCCACCTGACGCAGACCGGTGTAGGTAGAGACGGTTTCGATCACATTGCCTTTCTTATCCTTCACTTCGGCTACAAGCACATATCTCCACGGCTTTTCGGCGCTCCACAAGCGGGGCTCGGCAATGGTGAGGTTGGTGGTGAGCGATTTCAGAGCGCCCTCCTTACCGATTTTCTCGACATCTACGGTCGCAGTGGCTACAGAAGCAAGAGTCTTGTCGCTGTAGAGTTCGCAGGGATAGAGGTTATAGACCACACTGAGATTTTTCATCTCCTTCTTGCCGAGGTTGCGCAGGTCGAGATCAACTTTGAGATTGGCGCTTCCATTGCCGTTGAAGTCGATGGTAGGTATTGCCACAATGTCGGCAACCTGAAGCATGGGTGTGCTGTAGAGGCGCACGGTGCGGAAAATACCGGGCAGACGGAACATATCCTGAGCTTCGAGGAATGAGCCGTCGCTGCTGCGGTAAACCTCTACGGCAAGAGTATTCTCGCCCTCCTTGTTGAGATAGGGTGAGATGTCAAAGCGGGCGGCGTTGCGCGAGTTTTTGCTGAAGCCCACATACTTGCCGTTGATCCAAAGATAGAAGAATGAATCTACACCGTCAAATTCTATGTAGACTTCACGGCCGTTCCAATCGGCGGGAACGGTGAATGTGCGGCTGTATTGGCCTACTTCATTGCGGTTTTTATAAGTAGTCCATGTTTCGGGAGGAGTGCGCATAATGCCTTTTCTCCAGTCGTCGACGGCAACACGATGATAGAATATCACAGGCTGGTTGACATAGATGGGGGTGCCATATTTCTGAGAGCCGTCAGGCTGGATACCCTGAATATTCCATGAGCCGGGAACGGCGATAATATCCCATGATGAGAAATCATATCCCGGAGTCTGGAATGTTGAATCGCGCTCCCAGGGATTACCCACCCAGCGGAAATGCCAGTCGCCGTCAAGACTCTTCACATACTTTGAGCCGTCGGGCAGAACTCCGAGGGCACTCCCGTCAGAGTCAAACGAATAGAATGTAGCGCGGGGTAACTCCTTATTAAGCGAAAGTCGCCCGGGGCTTTGCCATTCGGTGCCGTCGGGCGCAGCCACATTGCCATATTCAAAGCCCTCGAGATCAGGACATATAGCCGAGACCGTAAGAGCATTGAACATAATCACGGCACTCATGCCGAGAGTTGATTTTCTCATGATTGTTGTGATATTAGATGGTAGTTATGGAATTTTGCTCAAAGTTAGCAAAAAAAAGCCACATCACCCCAACTCTCTCCCTCTTAATATATTTTTTTCGATTTTTCAGATTGAGGGCCGCAACTCATATTGAGTTTATTTGTTACCTTTGTGAATTATCAGTCAATATTTTTTCATCCTGAAGGTATGAACGCCACCACACCTGAACTCAATTCACACAACAAAGAGGAATTTCCTCCAATGCATACCGCCGAACATCTGCTCAACGGAGAGATTGCCCGCAGATATGGTTGCGGAAGAGCTTTCAGCGCACATATCGAGCGTCGCAAATCAAAACTTGATTATCACCTTCCGGCACCCCTTTCCGACAGCGAATTGCGTGACCTTGAGGCTTATATCAACGCTATTGTGGCCGAAGATGTTGAGGTGACCGAGTCGTTTATCACACAACAGGAGGCCCGTGAACGGTTCGACATGTCACGTCTGCCCGACGATGCCTCGCCTACGGTGAGAGTGGTTTCGGTGGGTAATTATGACTCATGCCTGTGTGCCGGCCGTCATGTGGGGCGCACTTCTGAAATCGGCACATTCCGTATCACCTCCTCCAGATGGCAGGATGGTGTGCAGCGCATTGTTTTCAAACTCGACAATCAATAATTTCTAAATATCCAGCAATGACACCCGGACAAAAAATTCCAGCCTATCTCGGGGTTGACCAGAATGGTAATCCCGTCAATGCCGCCGACTTTGCCGGCAGCAAGTTAGTGTTATATTTCTATCCCAAAGATTCAACTCCCGGCTGCACCGCCGAGGCTTGTTCGCTGCGCGACAATTTCGACGCGCTCACTGCTCAGGGCTATAAGGTTGTGGGAGTAAGTCCCGATTCTCAGGCCTCACACCTTAAATTCATAGCCAAAAACGAGCTGCCTTTTACTCTCATTTCCGATCCCGAGCACAAATTATCCGAAGAGATGGGCGTGTGGGGCGAAAAGACTCTTGCCGGCAGAAAATATATGGGCATACTTCGCACAACATTTCTCGTTGACGGCGATGGAGTGATTACACGCGTTATAGGCCCGAAGGAAATCAAGACCAAGATTCACGCCCAACAGATTCTTTGAGTTGGGAGCCGTGCAGCTATCTGCCCGCTATTTTCTCCACCTCGGGGCCTTTACGTCGAATATACAGACCTTTGGTCTCGGGAATATGATAACCTAAACTTATGCCCGACAGAGTGAAATATTCCGCTCTGTCGGCATTTTTTTCGCTATCATCCGTAAGGTTTTCGACTCCGCTTTTCAAGCCGAAAGTAGCTATAACGGTTGTCTCACCCCCCTTTGCCTTAAATTCATATAGCGCACCATAAGGGGTATCGGTCAGAGTTTCATCATCAGGGGTGAGCAATTCGCTGTCAACCACAAGCGAGACAAGTTCGCGCCCTTCGTCTGCAATCAGATAAGCATAATAACTGTTTGCAGCGACAAGCGGGAGCGCAAGGTCAAGCGGCCGGCCTACTGGAGTGAGTGTATAGTCGTTGATGGCATCAAATACTTCTATCTTTCCCCCTCCAACTGCTATTGTTTTCAGATAAGCCTCGCGGCTGTCGCTTCTGTCAGCAACAACTTTGGTGGGTCGCAGAGTCAGCAAATCACCTTTCAAGCCTACAAATCCTTCTACTTCGGCGAGTTTTCTTTGCTTGAGATCATTCTCTACCACCCCAAAAATATCTTCTGCCAAAATCGAATAGCCCTCTTTATCCACAAATTTCTCTCCTGTAAACGTCACGTCAGAGATTTTTACATAGAGATTTAAATGCCTCTCTCCAATCGAGCTTATTTTCTTTTTGGCAGGAATAAGTTGATTAGGGCACTCGCCTGTGGCAACCGGAGCTGAAATCATCATCATTCCATCCTGGTCGAGCATATATTCACACACTCCCCTCACATTCTCGATCATTGTGTTGGGCCGTGGGATTTCATACCCTCGTGGAAATTTCACAAGCAGATATTGAGTGTCGTCATCGGTATCGGCTGTAGCCACATAGCCATATTCTCCTTTTCCGTAAGCAATCCGCAGGGCACAATCTATCTTGGTTTCATAATTCCGGCAACCGTTAATTATGAAATCCACGGGCGACTCGACTCTGTCAAGATAATACCGCCTCAGAGCTGTGGCTGTCTGGCCACGGGGCGTCACAGCCAGTGCCCTTACAATCAGGCCGGTTGAAGGTGAGAGTGTGAACGGATGCATATACACCGGTGATCGGTCGCCCGGTTCCGAACCGTCGGTAGTATAATAGATTCTCGTATTCGGAGTCTCACAACTCAGGCTTATCTCCTGATCGGGAGAAATCGGTGACGCTGTCTGCGGAGTTATTACCACCGGTTTGATATCCTCCTCGTCAGAAGGGTCCTCCGTGCCGGGAGGAGTTTCTACTATCGGAGCATAATCTATTTCAAAATAAGCCACATGCTGATAGTCACCCGAGCTACCGTTAACACAAAGATTAACCGGATAAGCGCTCTCGCCGCGCCATTCATAGCGGGAGCCTACGCGGTCAATTGGCAAACCCGTAGATATATTTTTCCATCCCGAAGAATAGTCATCCTTAACATATATTCTCATGCTGCATATCTTTATACCTGTCATCGGCGTAAGCCTGAACTCATTGCCGGCATAGATTTTTATATATCCGAACCTTTGGTCAACGTATGGAAGCTGCTCTACACTGCCGTTACTGAAAAGAATCCTGAACCCGTCAGGAACACTGATCGACCTGCCGGCAACATCACCTGCCGGAATAACCGTCATGCCGTTACACTCAGCCGGATAATCACCTCCTACACCTATTACTACATGAGTTTTTACCGCACCATGACACTCAGCCACCAAACCTGCACAGCATAGCAGCACTGTCATGAAAACCACGGTTATTTTCAAAACACCCCGCAACCTCTCCATCGCACTCACGGCATCACTCTAAATCTGATTTGGGAAACTCTCGTCGGCTCATATTTATAACAATCGACGTTGTCTCATCCTTCAAGATTCTGACGTTATTTACCTCGCCATAATAGCAAGTTGTAGTATTGTCGTTCTCCTCTAATGTAGGCGACACCGCAGCGACAGTATAACTACCCACACTAATATCTACCGGCCATACTATATCCTTGACATCAGCCGAATATATCCATCCCGACTGCGGAACAATCACAATAGTATAATCAGAGAAATCAGTTGGTAAATCAACAATCTGATCATCTTCGGTCACGGTAAGCTCCACAACGAGTTTACCGGAATCATTATTAGGTTCATCGCTCGAACAAGCCGAAAAAAATATGGCCACAAGCAACGATACTAAATATAAAACTCTCTTCATATCGCCACACATTTATAAGTTAATGCGCAAAGATAACTAAAATCTCTCAAACTCTCTCAAGTAAAATTAGTCAAATTAGCCTCATTGGCCCAATTAGTCAAATTGGCCCAATCTCTCCAATTAGCCTCCCCCTCTCCCATTACTCCTATTGCTCCTATAGCTCCTATCCTCCCCCCTTAGCCAAAAAAAG
>JAIDXU010000029.1 GCA_029058455.1 Paramuribaculum sp. | reverse complement strand
GTTTTACACAGGCTGCTCTGCTCGGCAGCGCAATGGGAGTGAGAGAATTTCCGATTGATAGCTTCCGCCTGCAGTTTATAACCCACGGTGATACTGTCGGGAGCCTCATCAGCCAAACCCACATGGCTCTTGATGGGGGTTGCCGGTGGGTGCAGCTCAGAGCAAAGCATTTCTCCCCCGAAATGATTATAGCCGCCGGCACGGAAATGTCGCGGATGTGTCATGAGGTTGGAGCCGTAATGATAATCGACGACCATACCAACCTTGTAACCGCCACCGGAGCCGATGGTGTGCATTTAGGGCGCAATGATATGTCGGTGACCGAAGCCAGAGATATTCTCGGGCCAAAATATATAATCGGAGCTACTGCCAACACCGCCGCTCATATTGAGGAGGCCTATCAGGCGGGAGCCGACTATATCGGCCTTGGACCTTTCAGATTTACCACCACCAAGTCCAATCTAAGCCCCGTATTGGGAGAGGAGGGTTACAGAGCGATCACCCGCCATTGTCATGACCGCGATATTCACATTCCCATTGTGGCGATAGGTGGAATCACCCCCGACGATATTGCCGGCATAATCGCGGCAGGAGCCGACGGAATAGCTGTAAGCGGCACGATAATCAGCTCTGAAAATCCCGTCGTGACCACCCGGCGGTTAAAACAGTTGATTGACCTCAATATTAAACATAATACTCATTGAAAATGAATAACAATAACAACGACTCACTTCTGATCGGCGGAAGAGAATTTACATCGCGTCTGTTTGTGGGTACCGGAAAATTCCGCAGCAACACCGTTATGGCCGAGGCAATCAAAGCCTCCGGCTCGCAGATGGTGACAGTGGCCATGAAGCGCATTGATATGGATAACCGTGATGATGATATGCTCCATCACATTCTCTCCGATAATATTCAGCTTCTTCCCAATACATCGGGTGTGCGCAACGCTAAAGAAGCGGTTTTTGCCGCCGAGCTCTCGCGCGAGGCTTTCGGCACCAACTTCATCAAGCTCGAGATACATCCCGATCCACGCTATCTGCTCCCCGACCCGGTGGAAACACTCGCCGCTACACGCGAACTGGTGAAGAAAGGCTTTGTGGTGCTACCCTACATTCAGGCCGACCCGGTGTTATGCAAGCATCTTGAGGATGCCGGTGCCGCAACCGTTATGCCACTCGCCGCCCCCATAGGAAGCAATAAAGGACTCGTGACCCGCGAGCTGATAAGAATCATCATAGAGCAGAGCCGTGTGCCCGTAGTGGTTGACGCAGGGCTCGGGCTCCCCTCTCATGCCGCCGACGCGATGGAGATGGGCGCCGACGCCGTGTTGGTCAACACCGCAATAGCTGTGGCCGGCAATCCTGTTGAAATGGCGCGTGCATTTGCCGAAGCCACAGTTGCGGGTCGCCGGGCTTATCTCGCTTCTCCGGCGGGAATCAGCGACGGTGCTGTGGCCTCATCTCCCCTCACTTCATTTCTCACCGACTGAGCCTTATGTTTTCAGAAGTATTAAAACAATATAGCTGGAACGAGACTACCGCCGCCATTGCCGCCATGACCGAAAGCGACGTCATAGCCGCCCTCAACCGAGAGAATCTCACCGACAGGGATTTCATGGCGCTCATCTCACCGGCTGCCGCTCCTTTCATCGAGCAGATGGCGCAGCGGTCCAAAGCCATAACCGAGCGCAGATTTGGCAAAACGGTATCGATTTTCGTGCCGCTATATATCACCAACTCCTGCACCAACGCCTGTGTGTATTGCGGCTTCAACCGCCACAACAAGTTTAAGAGAGTGATTCTCACCCCCGACCAGATAAAGCGCGAATGTGAGGCAATAAGGGAGATGGGGCCTTTTGAGAATCTGCTTATCGTGACCGGCGAAAATCCCGCAGCCGCCGGAGTCGATTATCTTGAAAAGGCACTCCGAGTATGCCGACCCTATTTCAGCAATCTCACCATCGAGGTTATGCCCCTTGCCACCGAGGAGTATGAACGTCTAACCCACAGCGGCCTCAACGGAGTGGTGTGTTTTCAGGAAACCTACAATCGCGAGAACTACAAGCTCTATCATCCTTCGGGCATGAAAAGCAATTTTGAGTGGCGCCTCAACGGTTTTGACCGCATGGGCATGGCCGGCGTTCACAAAATAGGAATGGGAGTGCTGATAGGTCTCGAGGACTGGCGCACCGACGTGACCATGATGGCACGTCATCTCCGCTATCTGCGGCGCACCTACTGGCGCACCAAATATTCGGTTAACTTTCCGCGCATGAGGCCGAGCGAAAGCGGTTTTCAGCCCAATGTAGTGATGAGCGACCGCGAACTCGCCCAGCTTACCTTCGCCTACCGAATATTCGATCCTGATGTCGATATAAGCTATTCCACCCGCGAGGAGCACAAATTCCGCAACAATATGGCCACCCTCGGCGTAACTACCATGAGCGCAGGGTCGAAGACCGAGCCGGGTGGATATGCCACCTATCCCGACGCGCTCGAGCAGTTTGCCGTAAGCGATCGCACTTCTCCCTCCGAAGTAGCTGAAGATCTGCGCGCGCTCGGCCGCGAACCTGTTTGGAAAGACTGGGACAGAGTGTTTGACCTTGCCGACATGCAAAACTCATGAATATATCATATAAAACTATCAGCGACCGCTATTCCCGTCAGACCATGTTACCCGGTTGGGGAGCGGAAACCCAGCAGCGGCTTCTCGACGCCACAGTGCTCATTGTGGGAGTAGGGGGTATCGGCTCAGCAACCGCCACCTATCTTGCGGGCGCGGGAGTAGGCCATCTGATTCTGGCCGACCCCGACAAGGTGAGTCTGTCAAACCTCCAGAGACAGGTGTTATATGACACCTCCATGATCGGAGAAAGCAAGACCGAATGTGCCGCGCGCCGTCTCACATCGCTCAATCCCCATATCAGGATTACGATAGTGAGTGAGGGACTTACACCAGAAAACGCCTCGCAACTCATCTCACAAGCCGACATAGTGGCCGACTGCACCGACAACTACACCACCCGATTTCTCATCAACGACATCTGCCGTGAGCTATCCACTCCGTGGGTCTATGCCTCGATCGGTGAATTTCTGGGACAGGTAAGCATCTTTACCCCCGACTCCCCCACCGGTTATTCCGACCTCTTTCCCGACCGTGACCTGCTATGCTCGCTCCCTCATGCAGCGGGAGGAGTGATAGGAGCGGTGCCGGGAGTTGCCGGGGCTATTCAGGCCGGAGAGATAATAAAGCTACTCACCGGCAAAGGCACTCCGGCCATCTCGCGCCTCATTTCATTCAATCTCCTCGATCTCGATTTTCAAGTAATTAATCTTTAACTCATAACCCGACAATATGTCTAAGCTCTGGACTACCGAAGTTGCCGAGGCAACCGAACATATCTATCAACAGATAATAAAGCTTCCGTTTATCACCCAATTGGCCGACGGAACTCTTGATCCTGACATCTTTCAGAGATATATTCAGCAGGACACACTCTATATACACCGCTACAGCAGGGTGCTCGCCCATATCGCTTCGCGTCTCACCGAGCCGGCGCTGACCGAAATTTTCCTTAAGTTTGCCGGCGACGGTGTTGCGGTCGAAAAGGCTCTCCACTCCCACTATCTTAAAGGAGCGCTTCCCGCAATGTCACCCGCCTGTGTTTTCTATACCTCGCTGCTCGAAGCTCAGGCCAACAGACCCGTAGAGGTAGAAATCGCCGCGGTGTTGCCCTGTTTCCTGATCTATCTCAAAGTGGGTCTTCACATCATAGATATCCAGACCAACGGCGACTCCAATCCTTATAAAGAGTGGATAGCCACATACAGCGACCCCGCGTTTGCCGAATCGTGCAACGTCATTTCGGATATTTGCAACGAAATGGCTCGCACCACCACTCCCGAAGTCAAAAAAGCAATGACCCAAATTTATATAGAAGCTTGCCGCCAGGAATGGCTTTTCTGGAAATCAGCCTACGAAAATCTCAATTGGCCCGCAGAACTGCTATGAATACTGAAAAAAAGACTTATTACCGCGCCCTCTCGATAGCCGGTTCCGACCCCTCGGGAGGTGCCGGGATTCAGGCCGATCTCAAAACATTTTCGGCTCTCGGAGTCTATGGTTCGACCGCTATTGTAGCAATTGTTGATGAAAACACTCAGGGAGTTTACGGCGTTCATCCCGTGCCGGTAGAATTTGTCACCGGACAGATACGCTCGGTGTTAGGCGATGTAGGTGCCGACGCAATAAAAATCGGGATGCTCCACAGCTCGGAGCTGATACGCGCCGTGATCTCCACACTTTCAGAATATCCGGATGTCAACCGCATAGTAGTCGATCCGGTGATGGTAGCAACGTCGGGTGATCCTCTGTTAATGCCCGAGGCGATTTCAACTCTCAGAGACGAGCTTCTCCCTCTCGCCACCGTCATTACTCCCAATCTGCCTGAAGCCTCACTCCTGTTGGGTGAGGAAATTACTCACAGCGATCAGCTTGAGGAGGCAGCCCGGGCTCTTTCGGCGCTCTATCCCGACAGGAATGTTTCGGTAATGCTCAAAGCCGGCCATCTGTCGGATGACACCCTCACCGACATATTCTATAACGCTGTCACCGACAAAACCCAACGACTTTCTTCGCCAAGAGTAGACACTCCCAACACCCACGGCACAGGTTGCACCTACTCCTCAGCCATCGCTGCAATGCTGGCCAAAGGCGCCGATCTCGACACCGCAGCCATCAAGGCCAAGCAATATCTTGCCGAGGCGATTGTTTCAGGAGCGGACTATAACATAGGCAAGGGGCACGGTCCGGTGAATCATTTTCACAACCTATGGAAATAATCTCACCTCAGGAGAAGCGCCGTGAGGCAGCGGTATGGAGCTGGAACGCAAGGCCGAGACCTCGCGCAAGCAGGTAGGCGAGAAAGGCTATCCAAAGCGAGTGATTATCGGAAGGGAGAATGATAACCAGCATTGCAAATATTCCCGCCGACAGAAGGGTGGTGAGAAACATGCGGCGCGTGGCGGTAAGACCGATAAAGAAACCGTCATAGAGAAATGCCGCGCCACCTGCGGCGGGAATCAGCCACACAAATATCATCATGCTCTCAACCGACATTCTCACTCCGGCGTCATCGGTGAGCAACGCCACCATATTGTCGCCAAAAACGATATAAGAGAGTGTAAACACTGTCGAGGCAACGATTCCCCACCCTATCAGCACTTTGACAACACGATTGAATGAATCGACCGAGCGCTCCCCCACACTGCGACCGCACAGCGCTTCTCCACTATAGGCTATGCCATCCATAAAGTAGGAGAAAAACACAAAGAATTGCATCATCACTGCATTGGTGGCAAGCGTCATGGTGCCCATGCGCGAACCTATCGCCGTGACTGCCATGCTGACACCCATAATGCAGGCTGAGCGCAGGAAGAGGTCGCCGCCGGTGCGGAGAAACCGACTCATGCCGCTGCCACGGCCAAGCGACGACAATCGAGTGAGGCGGATTTTATTGCCCGGAAGACGGCCATATACGAGCGCGGCCACTACTATCATCACCGCCCCGAGCCATGTGGCGGCGACAGTGCCGAACGCCACGCCGACAAATCCCATTTTCCAGACCGCGACGGCAAGGAGACTTAACACCACATTAACCACATTCATAGTCACACTTACTACCATTGGCCAGAGGGTGTTTTGCATTCCGATAAACCATCCGCTAAGTCCCATCACGGTGAGCATGGCGGGAGCGCTCCATACACACATCATGAAATATCCCCCCGCAAGCGTCTTGACATTTTCGGCCGGCGACAGCAAACCGAGCAGCAGTTCAGACAACGGAGAGCGCAACGCCACCGCCACAACGCCTATAAGCAACGCAAGCCATAGAGTGCGCTCGAGCGATCGGGCCATAGCGTCTCTGTTGTGAGCGCCCAATGCCTCAGCGGTGAGGCCGGCGGTGGCCATGCGCAGAAAGCCCATAATCCAGTAAACCACATTGAGCATCATGGCTCCCGCAGCAATTGCAGCCAGATAGTCGGCCGAACCGAGATGACCGCTGATAGCGGTGTCACACAGTCCGAGAAGGGGCACCGTGATATTTGAGGCTACGGCGGGGAAAGTTATACGGGCAATGCTGCGGTTGATAGTTCTTATTGAATCTCTCATTTGACTTTAGCAAAAAACATCATCCGACATCGCCATTTCAAGCGGGGTCGGATGATGTCGGATATCCTTAGAATTTTATTTCTAATTTGCTTACATATAATAATCTTCGGGCACGGGACCATAGGCGTTGTCACCCTGCTGGGTATCCTGACAGAGGAACACCAGAAGAACGATAAAACCTACAATGGGAATAAAAGCTATGAAATACCATGCACCGCTGCGGCCGGTGTCATGCAGACGACGCCACACTACACCTAAGCCGGGAAGAAGAAGAGCAAGGCTTGCAAGATAGGAAATAACCATGTAATTAGGATCAATAATTACATCAAGCACACTTGTTACTACACCGATAATAAACGAGAATAACACGAAATACCAATATTCGCTACGGGTGGCACGACCTGTAAAGCAACAGTATTTTTTCTGAAGACAGGTTTCGATTGATTGTGAAAAAGTCATAGGAGAATTTATTAAGTTGGTAATGAGGAAATCACATCTGATGGTCGGGCAGAGGAACTATACCGAGAAAATCCTTGACATTATCGAGCACAGCCTGAGCGGTATAGCCAAACTTCTCGTCAAGCACCTTATAAGGCGCTGAGGCTCCGAAGCGCTCGAGACCCTGCACCTTGCCGTTGCAACCAACAAGGGGCTGAAGCACACAGGGCAGACCGGCAGTGAGACCGTAGGTGGGTATATCGCCGGGAATAACGCTCAAACGATAATCCTCGCTCTGATCCATGAAGAGTGCGGGCGAAGGAACTGAAACGACTCTTGCATTTACACCTTCGGCTTCAAGAAGCACAGCCACCTCACAAAGCAGACCGACCTCAGAACCGTTGCCTACAAGCACGACATCGGGGCGCTGAGAGGGATTGATCACCACATAGCCGCCTTTCATAGCTCCGAGAGCGTCGTCATAACGGCTGCCCGAAGTGGTGGGGAGGTCGATAACATCCTGACGCGAGAGGATAAGGCCGGTGGGAGAATCGAGATTTTCCATTGCCATCTTCCAGCACACCACAGTCTCGGCGCTGTCGGCGGGACGGAGCACAAGCATTGATCTCTTGCCGTTGAAATTGCGTATCTGCTCCATGAGACGTATCTGAGCCTCCTGTTCCACAGGTTCGTGGGTGGGGCCATCCTCGCCTACACGGAAAGCATCGTGAGTCCAAACATATTTAACAGGCAACTGCATGAGCGCGGCCATTCTTATGGCGGGCTTCATATAGTCGGAGAACACGAAGAATGTGCCGCAGGCTCCCTGCATTGCGCCGTGGAGCAATACGCCGTTGATAACCGAAGCCATTGTAAGCTCGGCCACGCCGGCATGGAGGAAACCACGGTCGAATTTGCCCGGTTCAAAAGCTCCGGTAACCTTGAGGAATGCTTCGGTCTTGTCGCTGTTGGCAAGGTCGGCGCTCGACACTATCATGTTTTTCACCTGCTTGGCAAGCTCGGTGAGCACAGCAGCCGAAGCGGTGCGGGTGGCAACATTATTCTTATATACTATCTTGCGATAGTCAATATCGGGAATTTCATTATTGATGAAGCCCTGCAATTCGCGGGCAAGTTCGGGATTAGCCTCGGCCCACTCTTTCTGAGCGGCACGGCGAACAGCCACGATCTTGCGAAGCTCCTCCTTGCGGGCCGCATAAAGGGCCTCAACCTCCTGACGGATAACCCACGGATTTTCGGGGTCTCCACCCAGATTGCGCACGGTGGCGGGATAGTCGGCGCCGCTCTTGCTGAGGGGCTGACCGTGGGTTGAGCACTGACCCTCGAATGACGAGCCGTCGGCTGTTACACATCCGCGACCCATGATGGTATTGCCAATTATGATTGTGGGGCGGCGTGTCTCGGCGTTGGCTGCTGTGAGAGCTTCGGCTATCGCAACGGGATCGGTGCCGTCGACCTCAATCACATTCCAGTTCCATGCACGATATTTGGCGGCATAGTCTTCGGTGTCGACAGCGTCGACATCGGTTGACAGCTGCACCTTGTTGCTGTCGAAAAACATTATGAGGTTTGACAGTCCGAGGAAACCGGCCAGACGTCCGGCGCCCTGCGAGATTTCCTCCTGGATTCCGCCGTCAGAAATAAAGGCGTATGTTTTATGAGCCCATGACTCACCGAATTTTGCCACAAGAAATCTCTCGGCAAGCGCACATCCTACGGCCATTGTGTGACCCTGACCCAACGGACCGGAAGTGTTGTCGATGCCGCGTGAAGGATTAAGCTCGGGGTGACCGGGAGTCACGCTGCCCCACTGTCTGAACTGCTTGAGCTCGTCGAGGGTGTAGAGTCCGCACAGCGCAAGCACACTGTAGAGCATGGGAGACATGTGGCCCGGATCAAGGAAAAATCTGTCACGCGACAGCCATGTGTGATCATCGGGATCGGCCACTAAAAACTGAGAATAGAGCACATTAATAAAATCAGCGCCTCCCATAGCGCCTCCGGGATGGCCGCTGCGGGCCTGTTCAACCATAGCGGCTGAAAGCACGCGAATGTTATCGGCGGCCGAATCGAGAATTTTCTTGTCCATTATATTTGGTGGTGATGAGTATTCGGAAGAAGAGGGGGAGAATCTCTTTTACGTTGCAAAAATAGCAAACATCGCCGTTATAGCCAAAAAAAATCCCATTCATTCCATCTCTACCCTCATTTGACCGTGAAAATTATATCTCCGGCTGAAATTTTAAAGTCATTGCCGGCAATAGAGCCGATGTTATTACGTTGTTAATTCAGCCATCCGTCAAACCGGGTAATTTTCCCTCACCCCTACATCACCTTGATCCATGAAAAGAGCAATACTGACACTCACGGCTTCAGCCTCGATATTATTAACATGCCCGGCTATGGCAGCCGAAAAGCCGGTGTGCCCCGCCGATAACACCGCGGTTAATAATGCCGCCATCAATTTCAGCAAGACCAACCGCCCTGATGAGAAAGACCGTCTGTTTTATTCGGCGGAAGTTGAGCGACAGATAAAGCGGGTTAAGGAGATTCTCACCAACCCGAAGCTCGCATGGATGTTTGAAAACTGCTTTCCCAACACTCTCGACACCACAGTGCATTTCCGCAAAGATGAAGATGGCAAGAACGACACCTTTGTCTACACCGGCGACATTCATGCCATGTGGCTGCGCGACTCAGCCGCTCAGGTTTGGCCCTACGTGATGTTTGCCAATGCCGACCCCGCGCTCAAGGATATGATCGAGGGGGTTATACGCCGTCAGTTTAAATGCATTAATATCGACCCATACGCCAACGCCTTTAACGACGGCCCCACAGGGGGAGAATGGATGAGCGACTTCACCGATATGCGCCCCGAGGTGCATGAACGTAAATATGAGATTGACTCGCTCTGCTATCCCATTCGCCTCGCATACGAATATTGGAAAGCCACCGGCGACGCAAGCATTTTTGACGCAACATGGCTCGAAGCAATCGACAACATACTCACCACATTCATAGCCCAGCAGCGCAAAACCGGACGCGGGCCTTACAGATTTTTGCGCCGCACCGACCGCCAACTCGACACCCTCAACAATGTAGGCTGGGGAGCTCCCGTGAGTGGTTGCGGCCTCATCGTTTCCTGCTTCCGCCCATCTGACGACGCCACTACGTTCCAATATCTTATCCCCTCCAACTTCTTTGCCGTTACAAGCCTTCGCAAGGCGGCTGAAATTCTCAAAGAAGTTAACGGCGACGAGCAGCGCAGCCAACAATGCACAGCCCTTGCCGACGAAGTTGAAAACGCCCTCCGCCAATATGCCGTCTATGATCATCCTCAGTTCGGCAAAATCTATGCCTATGAGGTTGACGGCTTCGGAAACCAACACCTCATGGACGACGCCAATGTGCCAAGCCTCCTCGCCATGCCCTATCTCGGCGATGTAGACATCAACGACCCGATATATCAGAACACACGCCGTTTTGTGTGGAGCAACAGCAACCCCTATTTCTTCAGCGGCCCGGCCGGCGAAGGCATCGGCGGTCCACACGTAGGCTATGACATGGCGTGGCCCATGAGCATCATGATGAAAGCCTTTACGAGCACCGACGACAACGAAATTCGCGACTGCATCGCCATGCTCATGAACACTGACGCCGGTACCGGATTCATGCACGAATCATTCAACGTCAACGACGCCTCCAAATTCACCCGCGAATGGTTTGCCTGGCAGAACACCCTCTTCGGCGAACTCATCCTCAAACTCATCGCCGACGGCAAAGCCCCCCTCCTCAACTCCCTCCCCTAACCCGTTCGATCGGCGCGCAGAGTATAAACATTTCAGCTCAA
>JAIDXU010000290.1 GCA_029058455.1 Paramuribaculum sp. | reverse complement strand
GTAAAATTCTATATTAATAGAACACAACCTAAAGTATATAACCAATGGTAATAACAAGTAAACTGATTCCGAAAGGTTACTGTGTAAACCTGTTCGGGACGTTTTGGACAAGGAATTCCAACTGGATTGATGAATATGTTGTCAATCATGAGCGTATTCATACGGCTCAGCAGCGAGAATTGCTTTTCATTCCATTTTATATAGTATATCTCATAGAATGGTGTATCAGGCGTTTGCAGTTCAATAGCTGGAAAGTTGCTTATTATAATATATCATTTGAAAGAGAAGCTTATAAATATGGAAACGATCTTACATATCTTATGAATAGGAAACACTATTCCTGGATAAACTTCTTAACTCATCACTGAGTTTAGCAGCTTTGGCCTATCTGAACATTGAGCAATAGCTTATGAACTTGATATTAACCAAATGAAAATAAGGATGAAACGATTATTAGTCCTGTTAGTCTCTGAAGTGACGCTACCACTGAGCATCCATGCCTTCGCGCCTATGATGGATAGTTTCTTGGAATATCGTCATAGGCTATCCTATGTGTATTTTTATTGTATTATCCTCGGTCTTATATCCTTATTAATATTTTGGAAAGTTTACATAGCAAAGAAAGATATTTTTTTACCAAGATTAGAACGATTTACCCAGTTCCTACGTGAGTCTCCATCATGGGCCATTATTATATGTGGCATTTTGCTCTCAGTTCCTCTTGGGCTTTTTATGAATATCTCAGAATATTTTATATTCTTCTTTCTAACCATTCCAATATTTTTAAACCTAATAATCCTATTTTCCGTGCTATTAGCTATTAATAAAGTCAGAAATAAATTTTTATTACGTTCAACAACTTTCTTAAAATGGAATATTCTATTTTCACTCTCTGCGATATGTGCAAGCGCTTTATATATCGCTATTGCAGAATGTAATTGGTTAAATGAACCATTAATATTTTGTTACAGACTTGGTGTTCTTCATCCATACGATTTAATAATAACAATATGGTCTGATGTACTTCCGTTTTTATGTGCAACCTTAGTCAGTCTAATAATCTTCCGGATTGGGACATGGATTCATTTTGCAGTCAGACGAACAGTCAATATCGTAAGAAATATTTAAAGATACAAACGAAAACCCTAAATTTCAATTCTATTTCCAATACTACATAAGTTAAAGAAAGGAGGAAAGGTAAATGATAGAAACTATACAATTTTTGCTAAATGCAGGCCTAACGCTTAGGATGGCCTTAGCTAAGGCTTATATAGACTTCCCAGAGGATTTTCCTGAGGATATTAGACCGATTTTAGAGAGTATTATTATTCCTACTAATTTACCTAAAGAATATCTTGAAGCTAAAGCAAGAAGATTTGGGCACTTAGTTGACGAAGTAGAATCGAAAAATCCTTCATATCTAAAGTATCTAACTCAGCAGTGAGTTTCATATCTTCTTACCAGTCTGATGGAGTTATGAGCTATAAATGATAGGTTAGGAAAGCTGTTTGGAGAAATTACTATGCAAAAAAGAAAATACGTTAAAATAGCATTAGCGATATTGGTAGGCGTGGGTTGTTTCCTATTTCTCATTTCTCAAATCAGATTTGAGAAAGAGAGAGACAGGAATGTAGTTGCATACTGTCTTGCTCCAGACTTAAAAGAACAAATAGAGGGAATATGTACGTCTTATGACACCCTCGAGAAAACAGTAAAAGAGTGTTCGAAACTCACATGTGAAATGCTTTCTTTTTCTGCTAAGAACGACATTCCAAAAGGTAAGGCTAACTGTGTTGGATATGCACAACTTACCTCTTCAATTATCAATTACGCCTTTCAAGTAAAGAAGTTGCCTTACCGGGCTAAACCTGTTGTTGGAAAAGTGTATCTATTTGGGATAGACCTTAACAATGTTGCTCAAAAGATATTACCTAAAAAGCATAGATCCTTTTTCAAAGACCATGATTTTGTGGAAGTGGTCTTAGGGGATAGGACTATTTATATTGACAGTTCTTTACAAGATCTCACAGGCTTAACTTTTTCTCAAATCAGCAATCAATGAAAACAATCACTAAACGTCTTCTCACTGCAACATTCATTCTTATAGTCTTTGTAAGCCTTTCGTTTTGTTGGGGTCGAAATTCCAAGACCGGCATTAGCCCTGAGTTACAAACAGAGTTAATGAGATATTGCAAAGATAACAGCCTTTGCTATGACTATTGCATCATAGTTGATTTTTCAATTTATTCGGGTAAAGACAGATTGTTTATAGTTGATTTACCTAACAATAAGATTCTTTATTCATCACTATGCGCACATGGCATTGGGAAGGATTTTGAGTGCATCATAAAGCCTAAATTCAGTAACGAGGCCGGTAGTAATTTATCAAGTCTTGGGCACTATAAATTAGGACTTAGCAGAAAGACCAGCCAATACGATCTTAATGCAATTGAGTTATTCGGATTAGATTCAACTAATTCAAATGCATATACAAGAGGAATATTGATACATGACGGCCTTCCTGATGTGAAAATCATAGGACTCCCCTGCTTACCTATCAGTCAAGGGTGTTTTACTATCCCTTCAGATACTTATAAAACCATCAACGACATAAAAGAGAAATACAGTAAGCCAATGTTACTGTATTCTACTCAAAAAGACATCTTTAATTAACGCGAGTTACTGCAGGAGGTGGTGGTGCATGGCGGGAAGGAGAGAGGGGTTGGAGGCGAGGATCGATTGGTTTCGGTCTGATCTGATGGGTTCGATAATCACTCCCGCTTCGGAAGCTATCAGAGTGCCTGCGGATATATCCCAGCGGTTGAGATTAAGCTCCCAATATGCGTCGAAATATCCTGCCGCGGTATAGCAAAGGTCGATAGCAGCCGAGCCCATACGTCTTATTGCGCGCAGAAGCAGTGCCATTCTGCTGATTTCCGAAAGATTGTTGTCGGGATTGACGGTACGGTCGTATGGCACTCCTGTTGCCACAACAGCCTTCGACAATTCTGATTTGCCGGAGCAATGGATAGTAGAGCCGTTAAGACGGGCTCCGAAACCTTTAACGGCATAGAAACATTCGCCGAGATATGGAGCGTAAACAACCCCTACCACAGTCTCACCGTTGCGCTCCAGACCGATCGAGACACAAAAGGCAGGCAATCCCGATGAGAAGTTGGTGGTGCCGTCGAGCGGATCAACAACCCAACACCACTCTCTGTAATCATGATCGCACCCCGACTCTTCGGCAATTATGCCGTGTGCGGGAAAATGGCGGTGAATATAGTCGAGTATAAACGCCTCGGCCTCTTTGTCGGCCACCGTCACCACGTCGCTGTCGTTGAGCTTGGTAGCCTGTTTGAGATTAGGTTTGCGAAAGTATTTCAGATGAATCTCTCCGGCCTTTTCAGCCATAGTAAAAGCTCCGGCCAAAAGGTCAATATATTCAGCCGGGAAACCGGGCTGATTGCGATAGTCATTCAGATATTGCGTGATGCTGCTCATATATAATTCTATTACTAAAGATATGAAGCCGCCGGCCGGAACCCGGTCGACGGCTTCATATTAAAGTTCAGGCACAGGCCCTATTATTATCTGCGTGAAACACGGCCCTTGGTAGCATTGATATAAATGCCTTTTTCAGGACGTGAGATACGGCGACCCTGAATGTCAAAGTAGATGTCGCTATCTTCATCAGCTTCAAAAGTCGAGTCTCCGTTAACCGAGTCAATACCTACCGAATGAGGCTTATCGACAACAGCGATCTTATCGCCCTCATACATCGAATCGGCAATAGACACAGTGTGAGCAGCCACATTTGATTTGGTCTGGCGCACGAAGCTCAGAGTTCCCTTTTCATCCCATTGGGGGAAGAAAGCCACGGTTTTGCCGGAGATCTTGACAGTGTTGCCCGACAGATGATTTTCTGCAGCATAGATAAGATCCTGACCATTGAGAATAGTGGCCGAGATAGTAGCCGAAGCTTTTTCCTTGCTCTTGAGAATAACAGGGGTATATGCGGGAACAACACGACCGATTTCCTTAAGGTAGACAGAAGAATGATCGGTGGTCGAAGCAACATAGGCTGTTACGTTTTCGGGAAGCTCAACAGGACAGGGAAGACAAACCGAACCTTCACCATATTCATTGAGTTTGATTCCGCCAACCGATTCGATAAGCTCAAAGCCCCAGTCCATCGAAGCTTCGGGAATGCCATAGCTCACAGGCGAACCGCTCGGGTTGGAAGTGATCCACAGTTTCTGCTTGGAGTTGCGGAAGCGGAACAAATAGCCGAATTTATCTTCCCGCACAAGAAGATACTGATGGGGGTCTGCAACAAATGTCACAGGGCTGTTGGCGTATGAATCCGACATGCCGAGATCAAGGGCTGCACTTCTGATAACCACCATGTCGCCTCCCTCCACAAGAGGATCTACCGTAAAGAGAGCAAGGTTATCAATTCGACGGCCACCCGAGCCAATGGTTACACTGCCTACGTTGTCGATATTTGCAGCGGCGCCGTCAACAAGGTGAAGCACATTGCTCTTGATGTTATTATTGGGACGGCTGGCATTGTGAATGCGATAGTAGTGGAACGGCTGTGGCAAACCGCTTTCAATCACATCGGTCATAATGCCACGCAGATCAGTCACCGAATATTGCGAGGGATTGGCCACGGCAGCCTTGAGGGCGGTGAGATCATACCCTCCGGCATAACCGGCAAACTGGCTTTTAGCACTCATTGCCTCAGCCT
Organism: Paramuribaculum sp.; assembly: GCA_029058455.1. Taxonomy (GTDB): domain Bacteria; phylum Bacteroidota; class Bacteroidia; order Bacteroidales; family Muribaculaceae; genus Paramuribaculum. Next base: position 5,804 of record JAIDXU010000290.1, on the reverse strand, counting down.
TGGCAGCAAAATCGTTCATATCGGCAATGATGGCGGCTTTGACAGCATCCTCGTTGGCAATATTAGCGATTGCCGCCTTCTGATCAGAAGTAAGGGAACGCTGAGGAGTGATAACAAATGCTGCGATATTGTGATTGGAATTGAGCGAAGGGGTGAAAATCACGTCGGTTGAATCGGCAGGAAGGCCAATACAGTCACCGTTGCATGAGATAGTCCATCCGCCTGCCTTTTCCGAAAAGTCAAGTCTAACGAGCGAAGCACGGTCGCTGAGAGAGGTGGTACGACCATCGGTAGCGACAAACTTGTTTTCGGTGACATTCACCATAAAAAACTCCCCTGTCTCATTAAAAGGCACGAGCGACCACTGGGCATTGTCAGCCTCCTTAAGAGAAGGATCGGCAACAACCTTTCCGTTATCGGCCACAACAGTAGCATTGCCATTAAGGAGCTTAATCGAATAAGCTCTGCTGGCGGAAATACCTGATTTAGTGGTAGTAGGAGCTGCGCCAAAAGCCTGTGTAACACAGAGGGCGGCGGCAGCGATAACCACCATTTTATTTATATGTTTCATTTAATGTATATTATTGACGTTGTCAATGCTTGAAATTAATAATTTGAGAGATCGATGGGAGCCTCGTTCGACACCTCGGGAGTGTTATATCTGAGATTTCCGGCAACGTTGATGTCGGGAGTATTGGAAATATCATTAACCATTCCGACAGGCATTTGCTTGAGCTCACCTGAAGCAACAAGAGCGTTCATATCAGCCTCAAACTCATCATACATGGCTTTGGTAATCAGAATGTATGTGTTGGCGTAATCTTCAAAATAGAGAGCCACGGTGCGGAGGAAACCCCACTGCTCGAAATAGGGGAACAGATTATAACCGGTGAGACGAGAGGTCTTTCTGATATAATTCATAATAAAAGCAGCCGAATTCTCATAATAAGATCCGCAATGCTCCTTGGTGATATATTTATTCTTAACCCAGCATGATTCGGGATAAAGCTGAGCAAGCCGGTCGATGGCATTGTTTTTGTTATAGTTCTGAGCCGACGCGATAAGTTCATACTTATCGATACCTGATGATTTCTCAATGGTCGATCCCTCGGGATTGTCGGTTTGACGGAGAGCTTCATACATATCAGGGCCGAAGTCGCTCAGGCCGAGGTTGTAGGTAGCATAGTTATAGAGCATGATAAAGGGACAGAGGGCAGAGCCAACGCCATCTTCCGAGTGAGCCACAGCCTTAAGATGGTTTTTGTCGACCGAAGCGATGCGGGCATCCTTATTCTCCATAATCAGATTATAGAAATCCTGATTCCATGCATAGTTCTGAGCGCGGGCAAGCATATTCTTTCTGGCATCGCTCTCGGTAGTGCCCGAGCCATAGGTGGTGTCATCAAGGAATGTGCGTCTCGCACCGGGCCACTGATTGATCTTATCGCTCGTGTAATAACCCATGTGCATGATATTATAATAGGAGTTGAGGTTGTTGGTCACCTCGGCCATGGCGCTCCAGCGGAAATAGGGCTGCATCTGATGCTGGTGACCCCATTCATGTGAAAGACCCCATACCAGGTCATCGTCGTTATGAAGGATGTTGTTGACCGAGCATGTGCGGTATTGGGTGTCATATTTGAATGTCACACCGGCATAACCCTGATACATATAGTAGTCATAGTTCACATACGCAAGGGTCTTGTTTTTCGGAATGGCATTATATTTATAGAAACCGAGCAACTTATGTTCCCAGTGAATGAGGAGGTCAAGCAAGTTGATATAACGTACATACTCGTTGGCGGTATAGGTCTTGAGCGCACTTACTTCCCACACCGAGTGAACTTTCTGACCCACGAGGTCGATGGTGGTATAGCGGGCGTCGGCGAGAATTTTCGCATTTTCCTCGTTTGACTGAGTGGCACGGAGAATACCGTTGACCGGAGCATTAACAAAGTGGATGCGGATATCCGAAGCAGTGCCGTTGGCAAGGCCCTCATCGTCGAAGTTGGTCACATAAGCGAGACCATCCCAGTTTGTGGTGCGGTTGATAACGTTGATACCGTTGCCAAGAACAAATGTCTCGGAAGTAAATGTGTTTACAAAAGTACCGCGATCCTCAACAGTCCATCCGATAACATTCATATTGATGGAGCTGAGATGTTCAGGTATGCCCTCAACAACCACAACATATGTGCCGCGGCCCATATAGATACCGGTAGCACCCTGATAGTGATCATAATATTTACCGGGAGTGTTCCACTTGTCAGCGAGAGCCTCGACCGATTCAAGCGGCTCGGCGGTGCAGACACGGCCCTCGGTAGAATATTCACCGGCAAGCATACTTGTGGCGAGCTGACGGAAGAAAGGATCTTTGATCTTGTCAACACGCTCCTGAGTCACCTCGGGTTTGAGACCGGTGAGCAGATTGTCGGTAAACACCTCGAGATCTTCGCGACGGCTGTCTGAAATCTTGTCGGAATAAAACTCCATTTCAGCACATGATGCGAAGTTCATATTGTTGCCGCTGTCGCAGGCTCCGGTAATCACCTTAAACTGCACACCGTAGATCGGCTGATCCTTATATTGAGCTGAGATAGGCACATTAAACGAACCGCTTCTCATGCCGAAATCATAATCGGTCATCTTTACCCATTCGCCCGAGCGGGAAAGACGCAGATAGATTTCTGTCTGGCCGAAATTACCGTTGGTGCCGCCATCCTGACGGGTGATATAATTGATGAAGCTGATCGATTCGCCCTTATTGAAATAATAGGAAAGGATAGCAGGATTCTGCGATGAAAATCCGCTCCACTTGCTATGATAGATAGTAGCTAAATTTCCATCAAAGGTCAGATCAACAGAACTCGAACCCTGATGATCGTTGTCGGTGGCACGATCGGGAATGATTTTACGAAGGTCGGGGGTTGCGAGAGAGTTATATGAACTGTTGGGTTGATTAACTCTGAAAGTCATCTTCTTGTCACCATAGTTCATCACGGTTACAGTGGCTGAACGGTCAATACATTCAGTATTGGGAGTGGCATAGAGAGTGAGACCCTCGTCAGTAAATTTTGCAGTGAGCCAACTTTTGTCAGTTGTCACCGACACATTGCCGTTTTTCACCAGATCGATGGCAATTGAACCGCTCCCGGCATCGGGAAAAGAAAATTCGGTGCCCCCTCCTGTATAGATAATGGCAGGAGTAGCAGCCGGCACAACGTCAGCGGCAAAAATCGATACACCGCCCGACGCAACAACCGCAAGTGCAGCCATTGTGCTTTTAATGAGATTAAAATTCATGGATAGATATGATAGTTGATTATAATTTTTCAGTATATGCGTCGCATGATGATCCGACTTCTTATCCATTGCAAAAAATCAGACACATTGCTATGCAAAGTTACAAATTTCATTTCACATTTCCTTTCCCTGAGCCCCTCTAAAATCGATTTTAAAAGGAAATTTAACTTTCCTTAAAGGCTGTATACCACCCCGGGGATGACAACGCCACCCACAGGCTCATACAAAAATTTAGCCCTTGACCGACACTTTTCCTGCCACACATGTTATTATTACATGAAACACCTTGTCGCGATATTGGTCACCTTATTTATCTGTGCGAATATCCATGCACAGACTGCCGGATTACCCCACGATATTATCCGTTGGGAAGAAGGCACTCGGCCGGTATATGGCAGGGCAACTGATTGTTCCAAACTACATGATATTATCTCATTAACCGGCACACGAAGATCAGGCAACTGGAAGAAAGACTTTAGCCGGATGCTAAAATTCAACCTCATCTCAACGTTGGTATTCAGAAGTCCACGGCTCACCGATTTTGACCTTCGCAACTGCGGTGTTCATCTCTTCACCGAACCGGGCATCATTCTCTCCACTCCCCAATTTCGGTTTCTCAGACCAAAGGTATTTAACTGGGAGCTGAAATGTGGCTTCAATCTGCAATTCAACAAAATACTTCTGTTTTTCGGCTACGAACTGTCAAACTACGATCTCTATGCCGGCATGAAGCAAAACCGTTTCCGACATGCCATAAACGACTCCCGCCTCTCCCACTCCATCTTCATAGGCACCGCCCTCAAATTCTAACTCTCTTTTGCGAGCGAAACAATGCGGTTTATAAACGACGTCTTGGCGGCGGTATAGCTGTCGCGGTTATATTTATGCTCTGGTAAAAGGCTAAATTTCAACCGCTCGTACTCCTCAGCCACATCAGGATGAGTTCTTAGATAATCACGAAACAATATCTCGTCGTTATCACCCGCCAGATGGAAATGAACATGAAACACCTTTTCGGCATACCCTTCCGGTGTATATCCCTTATTGAAACTCATCCGCTCTTTTGACTGCGACATACAGATATATCCCTTCGATTCCATCAGGCTCTTAATCTCCGGCCATCCCCCTGCCGATAAAGTCTCCACAAGGATATCCACTATCGGCTTGGCCTGAATGTGAGGTATTGCCGTGCTACCAATGTGGTGAATCACCGGATGAGAGTCGGCCAACAGCCGTGCAAGATAATCGATCTCCTCAGCCGCCTGATCGCCCCACTCCTCCCTATGAGGAGTCAGAACTACCGGAAACAGCTTCCACAACTCCTCAAGAGTCATATCCTGAAGTCGCTTCTTATCACCCATCAGATTCTCGCTTAAACTCTAAACTTTCTAAATTGTTAGTCTCATACGTAAATCAAAAAGGCCACGATTTCATGAGAAAATCGTGACCCTTCTGTGATCCGCCTGGGACCACACAACAAAGTTAAAATATTTTAATAGTCAGGATTTTAAATCACATCAAAACAGAACGGTATCACAATCGTCGGATATCTACATGCAAAGTTAAACAAGTTTTTTCACGTATCAAAGGATCACGCTATATATAAAATATATTAAGTGGGAGGTATCTATAAGTTATGTGCAACTATTGTAACCAAGAGAGAATGATAAAGAGCTTAGATCAGAAGCCATTTGTAAGCAGCACAGACATTAATGACCTGTTCATTCACATCCAACACACGTTCCTCAAAGGCTGTAACCAGAGTTAATTTGTCACATTTGAGCGATGTCCCGGCTTTCACTAAAGCTGACGTTTCTCGTTTGAGAGTTTTTTCAGAGGATATATCATAGGATACCTGCACAAGTTCAACAACCGTTGCTCGATGGCAAATTACGAAATCCACTTCGTAAGAGTCAGTTTTATGATAATAGATATCGTAACCAGTTCCATACTTTCTGCATAACGCCAGATAAACCAAAGATTCAAGCCTCCAGCCAAAATTGTCTTTTGCAAATGCATTCTTCCTGGCGTTCATAAGTGATACATCTATGGGGTAGCATTTGGCATTACGGATTCTCTCGCTGCTTTTAGTGGAATATTTGCGTAACTGCTTAAGAAGATATGCCTGATAAAGGTATCCGACATAATTCTCAACTGTTTTGTCATTTTTGAAATTAAAGGTTTTCTGCAACGCCGTATATACAACTTCGCATGGGGCATTATTCATGAGATGATTGGATAGTGACTTGAAAGCATCTTTGTATCTTACCTTAAATCGTTGTACTATGTCTCTTTCAAGAATATTTGACACCAGAGTGTCTATATATTCCTCGGCAGTTTCTTCGCCACTTATTATTTCCGGGAAACCACCTGTCTCCATATATTTGTCAAATGCCCTGCGGAGTAAAGCGTCTGTTTTTGTAGAAAGATTCGTAGTTTCCACTTTCTCCATTTCGCAAAATTCGCTGAATGAGAAAGGCAACAATTCTATTTCATTATAA
>JAIDXU010000289.1 GCA_029058455.1 Paramuribaculum sp. | reverse complement strand
CTACCAAGAAAATCAGCCACTTAGTTTGATACTAAATGGCTGATTGTTTTATTATTGAATGTCTGTATGCTTATATCAAACTCACGTTAATTATGAGAAAAAAGAGCCGCCTGGTGGGGCGGCTCTTGTGAGATGTCTCGATAAGGGAGGATTATTTCACTTCCCAGGTTTCGCCGGCGAGAATCATGCTGCGCAGACTGTCAAATCCGTGGGAGGCTTTGACTTTCTCAACCTGAAGATCTAATTCCTCGTTATAGACGGGAGCTTCAACGTCGCGAATCACTCCGATTGCGAGGGGAAGTTCGTGTCCGTCCATCATGGCGAGCTGCTGGTGGAGGAAGTTGGAGGGGGTGTGGGCGTCATGCACGAGCACTTCGTCGATCGAACATTCCTCGCCGATTTTCTTGGCTTTGAGGCCGAACCCGTCCTGCACAATGCCATATTGCTTTTCGCTGCCGAATATCATTTTCTCACCGTCAACAAGGTGTATGGTGCGGTCGGCGCGTGTGGCTTTGTCGGTGATGAAGTTGTGGATACCGTTGTTGTAGATCATGCAGTTCTGAAGTATCTCGCACACCGAGGTGCCTTTGTGACGGGCGGCGGCGATAAGCACTTCGCGGCTCACCTCAAGCTCAACATCGATGGCGCGGGCAAAGAAGTTGCCGCGAGCGCCAAACACCAGTTCGGCAGGAATGAAGGGGTCTTCGGTGGTGCCGTAGGGTGAGGATTTTGATACGAATCCGCGGTCGGAAGTGGGGGAGTACTGACCCTTGGTGAGACCGTAGATCTTGTTGTTGAGCAATATGATGTTGATGTCGATGTTGCGGCGCACTGCGTGGATGAAGTGGTTGCCGCCTATGGCGAGGCCGTCGCCGTCGCCCGAGATCTGCCATACGCTCATTTCGGGGTTGGCGAGCTTGAAGCCGGTGGCTATCGCCGCTGCGCGGCCGTGGATGGTGTGGAAGCCATAGGTGCCCATATAATAGGGGAGGCGGGAGCTGCAGCCTATGCCGGAGATAACGGCGGTTTTGTAGGGAGGAATCCCCACGGTAGCCATTGCCTTGTGGAGCGAGTTGAGCACAGCGTGGTCACCGCAGCCGGGACACCAGCGCACCGGTGAGCTGTTTTTATAGTCGGAGGGCTGGAATTGTGAATTTTGTTCCATGATTATTGTTCTCCTTTCATAAGGTTGACAAGAGCCTCTTTCACTTCGCTTACGAGGAACGGCTGGCCCTGGATTTTGTTGATACGCTTGATGTTGAGCGAGGGATATTTGCTCTGGAGGTAGTCGGCAAACATACCGGTGTTGAGCTCGGCCACAACCACGTTCTTAAACTGCGAGAGCAGCTCGAAGGTGTTGGCGGGCAGAGGATTGATGTAGCGGAACTGGGCAAAAGCCACTTTCTTGCCCTCGCAGCAAAGCTCTTGTGCGGCGGTGCGGAGATGGCCGTATGTGCCGCCCCAGCCAACGAGGATGGTGTCGGCGTCAGCAGGTCCGATAAGCTCGAGCGCGGGAATGTCGTCGGCTATGCGGGCAATCTTCTCGCGGCGGGTGAGCACCATGCGCTCGTGATTGACGGGATCGGTGGAGATGGCACCCGATTCGCAATCTTTTTCAAGGCCGCCGATGCGGTGGGCGAGGCCGGGAGTGCCGGGAATGGCCCAGTAGCGCACCTTTGATTTGTCGTCGCGCTTATAGGGGCTCCATGCGCCTGTGGCAGCGAGAGCTTCGGGCACGAAATTAGGCTTGATGTCGGGATATTCAGAGGCTTCGGGTATGCGCCAGGCTGAGGAGCCGTTTCCGATAAAGGCATCTGAGAGCAGAATCACCGGAGTCATGTGCTCGATAGCTATGCGACAGGCCTCAAAAGCCATTGTGAAGCAGTCGGTGGGGGAGGCGGGTGCTACCACACACACGGGCGACTCACCGTTGCGGCCATAGAGGGCCTGCATGAGGTCGGTCTGTTCGGTTTTGGTGGGGAGACCGGTTGAGGGACCTCCGCGCTGCACGTCGATAACCACCAGAGGGAGCTCGGCCATAACAGCCAGACCTATACCCTCGCTCTTGAGGGCGAGGCCGGGGCCGGAGGTGGAGGTAACGGCGAGGTTGCCGGCATAGGAAGCGCCTATGGCCGAGCATACGCCGGCGATTTCATCTTCCATCTGCACGGCTTTAACGCCTAAGTCCTTACGCTTGGCAAGCTCGTGAAGAATATCGGTGGCGGGGGTGATGGGATAGGAACCGAGAAACAGAGGACGTCCGCTCTTTTCAGAAGCCATTATGAGACCCCACGCAGTAGCGGTGTTGCCGTTGATGTCGGTATAAACGCCTGGCACAGCTGCTTCCGACTCAATGCGATAGGTTGAAACAGAAGCATGAATGTTGGCGCCGTAGTTATAACCTGCGTGGATAACTTTGATATTGGCTTCGAGCACGGCAGGCTTCTTGGCGAATTTCTTTCTGAGGAAGTTGATCGCGGCTTCGAGGGGGCGGTCAAACAGCCAGCACACAAGGCCGAGGCAGAAGATGTTGCGGCATTTCATCACCGACTTTGCATCGAGGCCCGAGTCGGCAAGAGCAGCTTTGGTAAGCGAAGTGACCGGCACCTCAAGCACCTGTGCCTTTATACCCAGCTCCTCGAAAGGAGAATCGGTAGCGAAAAGAGCTTTTTTAAGGTCGCTTTCCTTAAAGGAATCTATATCTACTATGATAACGCCGCCCGGTTTCACATGGTGGTGATTTTGTTTGAGAGCGGCCGGATTCATGGCCACAAGCACATCGCACTGGTCGCCGGGGGTATGCACATTCGAGCCGACGCTTACCTGAAAGCCTGATACTCCACCGAGTGAACCCTGCGGAGCGCGAATTTCAGCCGGATAGTCGGGAAAGGTAGACACCTGATTACCCATGCCGGCCGACACGTTGGTGAAAATATTACCCACGAGCTGCATGCCGTCGCCGGAGTCGCCCGAGAATCGCACCACCACC
>JAIDXU010000288.1 GCA_029058455.1 Paramuribaculum sp. | reverse complement strand
AATTATCCCCGACCACCTCGCCGGCAATCTGAGAGTCATGGGCAAGAATAACATTGCCGACTATCTCACAATCGTGGGCTATATGGCTGTAGGCCATGATAAGGCAGTTGTTGCCGATGGTAGTGCGGTTGCGGGCAGCCGTACCTCTGTTGACTGTGACACATTCTCTGATCACGGTGTTATCGCCGATTTCAGCAGTGGTCTCCTCGCCTCTGAATTTGAGATCCTGAGGAATAGCCGAAATAACCGCACCGGGAAATATGATGCAGTTTTTTCCTATACGCGCACCGTCCATTATGGTCACATTGCTGCCGATATGTGTGCCTTCGCCTATCTCAACATTAGCGTCGATAGTAACAAAGGGGTCGATCACTACACTCGGAGCAATTTTGGCGGCGGGATGTATATATGCAAGAGGTTGTTTCATAACCTGATATTAACAGATAAGCAATCTTTCTATTGAGGATATTATTTATTCTTGATGATCTGAGCCATAAATTCACATTCCGATACCATCTTCTCACCTACGAAAGCATAACCTTTCATAACGGCACATCCGCGACGAAGTTCGGTCATAAATGAAATATGGAAGATAAGTGTATCGCCGGGCACAACTTTCTGACGGAATTTCACGTTGTCGATTTTCATGAAATATGTGGAATATTTGGCGGGATCGTCAACGGTGCTGAGCACAAGCAGGCCACCTGTCTGTGCCATTGCCTCGATCTGAAGTACGCCGGGCATAACAGGCTCCTGAGGGAAGTGGCCGGGGAAGAAAGGCTCGTTGGCAGTAACATTCTTCACACCCACGATATAATTATCTCCCATTTCGATGATCTTGTCAACGAGCTGGAAAGGATAACGGTGGGGAAGAAGCTCGCGAATACGGTTGTTGTCCATCACGGGAGCCTTGTTGGGATCATAGAGAGGTGCCTGGAGATCCTGACGTTTAAGCTCCTTGCGTATTTTCTTGGAGAATGTGGTATTGATAGTATGACCGGGGCGGGTAGCGATAACTCTGCCGCGCAGAGGACGGCCTATGAGAGCGAGATCGCCGAGCACATCCATCAGTTTGTGACGGGCAGGTTCGTTATAAGCCACCAGAGGCTTTTCCTGAATATAGCCGAAATCATGCACTTCTTTGTGAGGCACTTTCATGAGGTCGGCCAGATTGTCAAGCTCTGACTGAGCCATGGGTGCGTCGTAGATTACGACGGCGTTTTCAAGGTCACCGCCTTTTATAAGATTGCTCTTGATAAGGGGTTCGATCTCGCGCACAAACACAAATGTGCGGCTTGATGAAATTTCTTTTCCGAAATCCTCTACATGTTCGAGTGTGGCATATTGAGAGGGAAGCACGGGGCTATCGTAGTCAATCTTGACATCAATCGAGAAACTGTCGTCGGGCAACACAACGATCGAGGCATCTGTCTCGTCGTTGCGAACCTCTATTTTCTGTTTCACGATATAATAGTCTTTATCGGCATTTTGCTCCACAATGCCTGAGTTATTGATTTTCTCTACATATTCGGCTGCCGAGCCGTCGAGAATAGGCATTTCAGGGCCGTTGACCTTTATGAGGCAGTTGTCAATGCCTAAGGCATAGAGAGCGGCAAGAGCATGTTCAACAGTGCTTACCGATGCATCGCCCTGAGCAATCACTGTGCCTCTTGTTGTGTTAACCACCTTTTCGGCCACAGCATCAATCACCGGCTGCTGCTCAAGGTCGATACGCTGAAACTTGTAGCCATGATTTTCGGGAGCGGGATTAAATTCGGCAACGATTTGCGCACCTGTGTGCAATCCTTTGCCCTCTACAATAAAAGGCTGTTTAATTGTAAGCTGTTTCATTATAACGGTAATATGTCGAATTGTTGTTGTTGGTTATTTTCTTATTTATCGGTTGATTTTGCAATCAGCTCGTTAATTGACTTCTCAAGTTTGTTGACCTTTGCGTTGAGGTTGGGAAGGCCTTTGATATATACAGCCTGACGGCCATATTCGCGCAAATCCATCGCAGGAGAGCCGAAGAGACGGGCATCGTCGGCAATATTCTTTTGTGTGCCGCTCTGGGCTGCGATTTCTGCCCTGTCACCCATGCGGATATGTCCGGCGAGGCCGACCTGACCACCTATCATGCAGTGGTGACCAATTTTGGTCGATCCGGCGATACCGGCCTGAGCCGCCATCACAGTGGCACGACCTATTTCAACATTATGGCCTATCTGAATCAGGTTGTCGAGCTTCACACCACGGGCCACCCGGGTTGCTCCCATAGTAGCACGGTCGATAGTGGTATTGGCACCGATCTCCACATCATCGTCAATCTCCACTATTCCTATCTGGGGAATCTTGGTGTAATATTCTCCATCAGGAGCGAAGCCGAATCCGTCAGCACCGATCACGGCTCCTGAATGAAGAATACAATTATTACCGATCTTACAGCCGTGATATACTTTTACGCCGGCATAGAGAGTGGTGTTGTCACCGATTGAGGCGCCGTCACCTACATAAGACTGAGGATAGATCTGAGCACCTTTGCCAATTCGGGCACCTTTACCGATATATGCGAATGCACCAATATATGCATCGTCGGGAATCTCTACGCCTTCGGCTATGAAGCAGGGCTGTTCTATTCCGCTTCGACGAGGTTTCATCATCGCCTGAGCCAGAGTGAGCAGATGAGCCACGGTGGCGTAGGGGTCTTCCACTCTTATCAGAGTGGCCTTGACATCTTTTTCCGGCTCAAAGTCATTTCTTACGAGCACAACCGACGACTCGGTAGTATAGATATAATGGGTATATTTCGGATTGGCAAGAAAAGAGATAGCGCCCGGCTTTCCCTCCTCGATCTTGGCAAATTCGCGGATGGCAACCTCACCGTTACCCTCCACCTTGCCCGATACCATTTCGGCTATTTGATTTGCAGTAAATTCCATTAGTGATAAAACCGTTGGGATTTGATATTAGCGGCAGTCTCGACGAACT
>JAIDXU010000287.1 GCA_029058455.1 Paramuribaculum sp. | reverse complement strand
ACATGTCATGATTCAGGGCGGTGCTTTGATCAACAAGGATATTCCTCCCTATGTCAAAGCGGCCCGCGAGCCTATCGCATATACCGGTATCAATTCCGTTGGCCTCCGTCGCCGTGGTTTCAGCAATGAGACTATCCGCGAGATTCAGGAAATCTACCGCATTCTCTATCTCTCGGCGCTCAACAATACCGAAGCGATTGAAAGAATCGAGGCTACAATGCCCGCTTCAAAAGAGCGTGATGACATTGTGATGTTTGTGCGCAACTCCAAGCGTGGCATTATACGCGGCTACGGCAGCAAAAATTCCTGATAAGTTCAGAATAATGACAATGACCAATTCCGTCAAAAAGCAAGTTCTTAATATGCGGGTTGATGAGTCGCTCGTGATTCACCCGCTTTATACCCTTCTCAAACTTACGCCCGCCGCAGGTGAGAGTCTGCCCGAAATTCTTCCGGGTCAGTTTGTGGAAGTAGCGGTGCCCGACGCGCCTCATACTTTTCTGCGTCGCCCTATTTCCGTAAATTTTGTAGAGCGTGATTCCAACCGGCTCTGGCTTCTCATACGTCGTGCCGGAGAAGGAACGGCGCGTTTGTGTGACACTCCTCAAGGGGCTGTGTTAAACATCATGCTGCCTCTCGGCAACGGATTTACAATTCCCTCCGATCCCAACTGCAAACCGCTGCTCGTAGGTGGCGGTGTGGGAGTAGCTCCGCTGCTCATGCTTGGCAAGGAGTTGCAGAGAGAGGGTTTTGAACCCGCATTCCTCCTTGGCGCCCGCTCCCGTGCCGATCTGTTGCAGATTGATCTTTTCGAACAATACGGCAAGGTATATATCACAACCGATGACGGTTCCTACGGTCATCACGGTTTCGTAACTCAACATCCTCTTTGGGAACATTGCGACTATAACATGGTGTATTGTTGCGGCCCTGCTCCGATGATGAAAGGAATAGCACGTATTGCCTCGTCGCTCGGAATAGAGTGTGAAGTGAGTCTCGAAAATATGATGGCTTGCGGACTCGGCGCCTGTCTCTGCTGTGTGGAAAACACGGTTAAAGGCAACGTTTGTGTCTGCACCGAAGGTCCTGTATTCAATATAAAACAACTCACATGGCCAATCTAAGCGTAAATATTGGCTCGCTGAGCCTCAAGAATCCTGTGCTAACAGCATCAGGCACTTTCGGCTACGGCCGCGAGTTTGCTGACTTTATCGATTTAGCCCGACTCGGTGGTTACATCATTAAAGGCACAACCCTTAATCCGCGCGAGGGTAATCCCTATCCCCGCATGGCTGAGACTCCTTCGGGTATGCTCAATGCGGTAGGATTGCAGAACAAGGGCGTGGATTATTTCATTGAAAATATCTATCCTGACATCAAACACTATGACTCCCGTCTCATAGTTAACGTTTCGGGAGCTTCACCCGACGATTATGCCGAGGTGTGCCGTCGCCTTGATCCTCTTCAGGGCGTGGCAGCTGTCGAAATCAATATATCATGTCCCAACGTGAAGCAGGGTGGCATGGCTTTCGGAACCACATGTGAGGGTGCTGGCGCCGTGACACGTGCCGTGAGAAGTGCATTCAGCCGAACCGTTATAGTGAAACTCTCGCCCAATGTCACGGATATAACCGAGATTGCCCGTGCCGCCGAAAGCGAAGGTGCCGATGCAGTGTCGCTTATCAATACTCTTATGGGCATGGCTATTGATGTTGAAAAGAGACGCCCCTGCCTCTCGACCATCACCGGAGGCCTGTCAGGTCCGGCAGTACGCCCCGTGGCCGTAAGAATGGTGTGGCAGACAGCCAAGGCAGTGAAAATTCCCGTAGTTGGTCTCGGAGGTATAATGAACGGCCGTGATGCCCTTGAATTTATCCTTGCCGGCGCAACTGCCATTGAGGTCGGAACAGCCAACTTTATCGACCCGGCCGTGACTGTGAAAATTGTTGATGAAATCAATGACTATTGTGAGCGTCACGGTGTGGAAAAGATAACCGATCTCATAGGCGCTATAAACCAATAAATTCTAATTCTCCATATAACCGGTGACTGAATTTCCTTGCCATGTATAATATTATAGATGATTTTTCGCTTAGAGGCCATAATACTTTCGGCCTCGAGTGTGTGGCAGCGAAATTTGCCGAATATACCGATGAAAAGGATCTGCCCTCATTGTGGAGCGAAATAGAAGATCTGCGTCTTCCGGCGTTCCATATAGGTGAGGGGAGCAACATACTTTTTACCGGAAGGTATGAGGGTGTTGTTGTCAGCAGCAACATTCTTGATATGGAGATGATTCCGACCGGAGGGGGAGAGGTGAGCATTACAGCCGGAGCAGGCATTAAGCTTGATAATCTGATTGAACGGTGCTGTGACGCGGGATTATGGGGATTGGAAAATCTCTCTCTGATTCCCGGTACTGTCGGGGCATCGGTGGTTCAGAATGTAGGTGCCTACGGCCGCGATGCCTCCGATTCTGTATTGAAGGTAAGAGTATTTGATACTCAGTCAAAGCGATTTCTTACTCTTGATCCGGAGGAGTGTCAATTCGGTTATCGCACCTCTATGTTCAAGCAGCCGGCCAACAAAGGGCGCTATGTAGTCGTCAATGTAACTTATCGACTCAGTGCGCTCCCAGAACCTCACCTTGATTACGGCAATCTCGGAGCGATGTTGAAAGACCGCAACGAGCTGACGCCTGTTGATGTGAGAAACGCCGTGATTGAGGTGAGACGCAACAAACTGCCTGATCCTGCCGAAGTCGGAAGCGCCGGAAGCTACTTCACAAACCCTGTCGTGACCCGTGAGCAATTTGATGAATTATTGAAGAAATCACAGAAACTGTGGGGCTCGGATGTCAATGTGCCTCATTGGGTTACCGACAACGGAGTCAAGATTTCAGCTGCCTGGATGCTTGACCGCCTCGGATGGAAAGGTAGAAAAATCGGCGGAGCTATGGTATGGCCCTCACAGCCTCTCGTGATAGTAAATGCTGACGGGAAAGCCACGGCAGCTGACATTATATCGCTTGAAAGAAGCATTGTCTCCGATGTTGAGTCTCAACTGGGCGTTACTCTCCGACCTGAGGTTGAGAAAGTACCGCTTGTTTAGGTCAATCCTCAACAAAACCATTTTCACTAATCAAATATTCAGAAGTTAAGATATGAGTACATTCATAATAGAGGGAGGACATCAGCTTCATGGCACCATCATGCCTCAGGGTGCAAAAAACGAAGCGCTGCAGGTTATCAGCGCCACGCTTCTTACCTCTGAAAAAGTTACAATCAGCAATGTCCCCGAAATTCTTGATGTTCATAATCTGATTCTTCTGCTTGAGGGGATGGGTGTTAAAGTCGAGCATCCCGAACGAGGTGTCTATACTTTTCAGGCCGATAACCTGAATACCCATTATCTTTCATCGGTTGAGTTTGTGGAACGCTGTTCCAAACTTCGCGGTTCGGTGCTGGTGGTAGGCCCGCTGCTCACTCGCATAGGTTATGCCTATTTCGCCAAACCGGGAGGTGACAAGATCGGCCGTCGCAAAATCGATACCCACATGGCCGGCCTTATGGCGCTCGGAGCTTCCATGACCTATGATCCTCAGCGCAAAGCTTATCTTCTTACAGCCCCTCAGGGTGGATTGAAAGGTAATTACATGTTGCTCGACGAAGCTTCGGTAACCGGCACCGCCAATATTATAATGGCGGCCACCATGGCCAACGGCGTAACAACAATATATAATGCCGCCTGCGATCCTTATGTTCAGCAACTCTGCCGTATGCTCGTGTCGATGGGCGTGGAAATCGAGGGCTTGAGTTCCAATCTCCTTAAGATACATGGATGTAGCAGCCTTAAAGGCACAAGCCACCGTATTCAGCCCGATATGATTGAGGTGGGTTCGTTTATCGGCATGGCGGCCATAACCCGCAGCTCGATTACCATTAAAGATGTTGCCTACGATGAATTGGGCATTATACCCGATTCATTCCGTCGCCTCGGCATTAAACTTGAGCGACACGGTGATGATATTTATGTTCCCGAGCAGGAAATTTATGAGATTGATTCATATCTCGACGGCTCTATTCTGACCATTGCCGACGCTCCGTGGCCCGGTCTTACTCCCGACCTCCTGAGCGTGATGCTTGTGGTGGCAACCCAGTGTCGCGGCTCGGTGCTTATTCATCAGAAGATGTTTGAAAGCCGACTGTTTTTTGTCGACAATCTTATAGATATGGGCGCTCAGATAATGCTCTGCGAGCCCCACCGTGCGCTGGTGATAGGTCTTGACCACCGTTTTGCCCTGAGAGCCAACAATATGCTGTCGCCCGATATCCGTGCCGGTATAGCCATGCTTTTGGCCGCGATGTCGGCTAAAGGAGTCAGTCGCATAGGTAATATCAATCAGATTGACCGCGGATATGAGAACATTGACACGCGCCTGAATGCTATCGGCGCTCATATAACGCGCGAAGATTAAAACTTTTCATATAGCTTCGGTGTTAATAGAGTATAATAGAAACTCACACTTATTAATGCCAAAGCTATGAAAAAACTCTTTACAGCCGCACTTGTTGCTCTCGCAGCTTCTTTCGCAATCCCACAGCAGACAGAAGCTTGCTCACGCGTGCTTTACACCGGATCTGATTCAACCCTCATGATAGTCGGAAGGTCGCTCGACTGGAAGACACCTATTCCTACAAACATCTATATCTATCCCCGAGGCATTGAAAAACGCAGTCACAGCCTTGACGGAGCAATTACCTGGAAATCGCGCTATGGTGCCGTTTATGCAGTGAGCTATGATGGCGGTGTGACAGAAGGAATGAATGAAAAAGGATTGGTTATTAACGGTCTGTTCTGTAAAGGAACCATATATGTGAATCCTTCTACCGAAGGAAGACCTCCCATGTCGCTTGCCATGTTTGTGCCCTGGATGCTTGACAACTATGCTACCACTCCCGAAGTCGTGGCAGCTTTGAAAAAGCAGGACTTCACAATCTCGGGTGCAACTTTCGATGGCGGAACAGTATCAGCGCTCCACTGGGGCATTACAGATGCCGAGGGTAGAAGTGCAATTCTCGAATTCCATGACGGCAACGTCGAGATTTATGAAGGTGATCGTATCCCTATGCTGACCAACGATCCCCAATATCCCAAAATGCAGGCAATCAACGATTATTGGCTTTCGATCGGAGGCGTTAACTTTCTTCCCGGCGGCGTAAGAAGCACCGACCGATTTGTAAGAGGTTATTTCTTTGATGGTCACGTTGACAAAACAGCTGATCCCGATCTTGCCCTGTCGATTGTAAGAAGTATCATGAACAATGTTTCAGTACCTTATCAATTTACACC
>JAIDXU010000286.1 GCA_029058455.1 Paramuribaculum sp. | reverse complement strand
CCTACACACTGAGCAAGAGTTCTATGTGTTTTCTATGCAATTTAGTGACATTTTGACAAAATGAGCGTATTTGTGGCAATTCTGTGGCAATATGTCAAATCATCAATCCACCGGAAATTATGTTAATCAATTAACATATCTATTAAACGGACGAAAAGTTAAAAATGATATATCAGGGGTAAAAAAAATAAATTTAGTCTTGAAAATGTGCCAAAAGAGCGGAATATTGCTTACCTTTGTAAAGTATATTGCGCTTGTGCTACCCGAGCGCGATTTAGATTGAATAAAAAATAATAAAATAAAAACTGTACTTATCATTTCACATGAAAAAAATTTCTACTCTTCTAAAACTATGCTTATGTCTGCTGGGTCTTGCAACCGCGCAAGTCAGCTCTGCAGTAGTATTTAACCTCGGTTATGCCCAAAGTGATGATGATGTATATCCCTCCGACGGATATAGTTTTAATTTCACAGACTCTGTTCATGTGGCTGTGAGACTCACACCCGAGATGATCAGCACCTATAAAAAAGGTAATGTTACCAAAATCCTGCTCGGATGGTCGGACATGAACAATAAACCCGTAACCAAAGTGTGGGTGAGAGAAAGTCTCGACGGTCCCGATATCGCCATCGGTCACGGCGCCATCAAATTCGGATGGAACACCATCAATCTCGACACACCTCTTGAACTGAGTGAATATAACGGTGACCTTATCATCGGTTATACCACAAAGGTTGAACAGAATGTATGCTGTATTCCAACCCGAATCTACGGCAGCACTTATCCCAACAGTCAGTATCTCGGTGCCAACCTTTACCTCACCGAAGAGGGTAAAATAGATTGGTCTGACGAAAGCTATCAACGACCCGTTTATCTCCTTGCCGAGGTTAATGTCAAAAGTTCTGATGCCAGCAATATGGCAAAACTCACTTCAATGAGAATGCCCATGCATATTGCCGCCGACCAGGGAACTTCAACCCTTTGTGTGCTTGAAAACTTGGGTTATAACGCGATCACCAACATCGAGCTCACCTATACCCAGGGTGAATGGTCACATTCAGAAAAGGTGAAATTGTCACAGGCTTTGGCCAAAGGAAAGAAAGTAACCACCTATCTTCCTATTTTTGCCCATAACAGCGGCGACGTAACCGTGTCGATCTCAAAGGTTAACAACAAGGACAACAACTTAGAAGACAAAAACGTATATAATGTGATAGCAGTTCCCGAAAATGTGTCGAAAAACTTCACACACCGTCTGCTCTTCGAATTCTATACCAGCGAAAACAACTATCACACTCCTTCCTACTTTGACGGTATCGTAGCTCCCGGTCTTCGTGGCTATGAAGATAATATCATCTTTATCGCCCACCACGCCAGAGACCAGTTTATGATTGAATTCCCCGGTGAAACCTACTGCTATGGAGACCAGATGATGATCGATATGTATGACGGCGACTCCCTGAAAGTGTCAATGCCGAGCATGCTTGTTGACCGCTGCCTGCCCTATCTCTCAACCTTACAGAGCTTCAACAATCCTGTATTGCCTATCATCTATCCTGACTTCGTGCGCGAGTTTTACAACGCACAGCTCAAAGTGCCTACCTTTGGCGATGTAACCATCACCAGCGACTATTCAGCTGACAAAGAGCCTGTTAAAATCACAATCAACGGAACTCTTACTCCCGGTATCCTGCCCGAAGGCGAATATGGTTATCTCAACGTGATGGTAGTTGAAGACAATGTAGAGAGCTATGACCAGACTTTCTGGGACGAAGACGAGGCCGAAGACTATGAAGGCAAATTTACCCACCGCGGCATTGTGCGCCTTCTGCTCAGCGAGCGCTATGGCGATGCTATCGAAACCGACGAAAACGGTAACTTCACAATGACCTATAACACCGAAATCGATCCCGAATCAGGATGGAATCCCGAAAACATGCGTATCGTAGCCTTCATAAGCCGTGACTTCAACAATCACTTTACCGAGCGCACCATTATCAACGCCAACCAGATCGCCATACTGAAATCTTCAACAGGTATTCTTGCTCCCGACGCCGATGGCAGCGCTATTATGCGCGTGGTTGTCGACAACCGTCGTATCAAAGTTGAAGGTGCCGATAATGTAAAGGTATATACCGCTACCGGCATGGAAGTGAATCCCGCTTCAAGCCTCGCCCCCGGCATTTATGTAGTCAAAGCTACCGCCAAAGGCAAAACCTCAACCACCAAAGTGTTTGTAAAATAACACCTTAAACTGCAAATTATCTTAAAATGAAATTTTTTAAATATCTCTTGGCCGGACTATGTGCCGCAATAGCATGTAGCGGAGCTATGGCTCAGACCGTTTACGGATATGTGCCTGAGAATTTTGACCTCTCCATGCTCAACGCGGGAGGCAGCGGTCAGAACTCTATTCTCGAGGGTGCAGTGAAACTCGATCCGTCAACCGACCCCGGTCTCGCCTCGCTCAAAGGACATAATATCACCAGCATACGCGTGTATCTTCACAAAGAGTCACGCTTCAAATCTCAGAAACGCACTTTCTGCGCCATTCGCCCCGGAACTCTGTCGGCCGATACCATTGCCTCTACATTCGCCAACTTCAAGGAGGGATGGAACGAGGTAAAACTCTCAAAACCTGTCGAGATAGGTAATGAGCCTCTGTATCTGTGCGTGCAGGTATATGAAACCATCTCAAAGCCTCTGCCCCTTGCGTCGATCAAAGGCGTGGCCACCGAGGGTATCTATAACATGCGCATAGACCGTAAGGAATGGACATCATATCTTGACCGCGGCGCCCTGATGATTCAGGCAGTCACCGACGCTCCGGCTTCAGCCATCGAAGGATTTGTTGCCGCCGCCGCTTCGTCAACTCCCCTTGTAGTGGCACCTTCCGAGCCATTCAACTGCTCGGTGTATCTCTGCAACCTGTCAGACCAGCCGCTCAACAACCTCACACTGACCTCAACCTATGCCGATGGTTCGTCGACTTCGACCGATGTGGCTCTTGATCAACCCCTTGCCCCCAAAAACAGTAAGATTATCAAGCAGTCGCTCATAGCTCCTCCTACCCAAGGCGAAGCTGTAGCTCTCTCTCTGTCGGTAAGTAAGTTCAACGGCAAAGAGGTATCAAACGGTCCGGCCTTAACAACAAAACTCTATGTGTCGACCGACGCATTTGTGAGAGTGCCCCTCATCGAGGAGTTTACAAGCATGTTCTGCTCCAACTGCCCCCGCATGTTCTACTATCTTGACAAAGCACTCGAACAGTTTGGAAAACCATTCGTTTATGTAGGCCGTCACGTCGGATTTATGGAAGATGCATTCACACTTGATTGTGACAGATCGCTGCTCTATCTGTTTGACGGCACTACCTACAATCCCGCAGTGATGTTTGACCGCCGCACCCGCTTCGGCGAAAACACACCCGTGCGTGGCTCAAAAGGCACTAACATCGAGCAATATACAGAAGCTCTCGACGAAGCTATAAACTATCCTGCCCTTGCATCTCTTGATGTGACATATAACCTTGACGGACAGAAAGTGTCAGCTCATGTCTACGGTAAAATCGCCCAAGCTTCGCTCGAGGCGTTAAAAGATCTGCGTATCGCTGTCTATCTGATTGAAAACCGCATCCGCATCAGTCAGAAATATCCTCAGTGGGGTCTTGACGATCTTGTAAAGGATCCTGACGCTCCGGCCGATCTCCAGCAGGTTGTGCGCCATGAGGGTGTAATCAGAATCGACTTCACCTCTGCCGATCCCATGGGTCTTCCCATCAAAGTCAATGCCGACGGCTCGTTTGACATGGAATTTCCCGCTGTCACACTCCCCACAGAAGTCAATACCAAGCGCATCGAAGCTGTGGCTATGATCTATAAGGTCAATAAAGCCAACCGAAATGACAATGAAGTGCTCAACGCCGCTTCATCAGCTCATCCCGGTGCTACAAGCGGAATCGTAAGCGTTAAAGATGGTGTAGAGCAGTCGGCCGAAGTAGCATTTGTGGCCGGTGCCGATCGCGTGATCCGTGCTCTGTCGCCCGTTGCCGAAATGAAAGTCAGCGACATGGCCGGCCGTATGCACAATGCCGCCGCTCCTCTTGCTCCCGGCATCTACATCGTGAGCTACCGCACCGCCCCCGGTGTGGCACCCCGCGCCGTGAAGATCGTCGTGAAATGAATGTAACTTCAGTTGATGAGCCGTAACATAATCTGTATTAAATTCCCCGACGGCGACAAATGGCGCGAACTGCCTTTCTATCTCGCAGCCGAGGAATATGCGGCCCGGAATCTTCCTCCTCATCACAGCTACTTTTTCTGCTGGAGAGTGAAGCCGACCGTGATATGCGGACGTAATCAGCTTATCGACTCTGAAATCAACCTCCCCTACTGCCGCCTCAACCACATCGATGTGGTGAGGCGCCGCAGTGGGGGAGGCTGCGTTTATGCCGATCCCGACAATGTAATGTTGAGCTATATCACCGCCACAGGCAATGATATAGCCCAAACATTTGCCGGATATACCGAAATGGTAACGGAAATGCTGCGAAAAGCGGGGTTCAGAGCCGAAGCCTCATCGCGCAACGATATTCACATCGATGGAAAGAAAGTGAGCGGCGGAGCATATTACCGACTCGGCTCACGCTCGATAGCCCATTCCACGATGCTCATAAAAATCGACTCGGCTACAATGGAAAAAGCTCTCACCCCCTCCGAAGCCAAACTCCGGTCGAAAGGGGTGGAAAGTGTCAGGAGCAGGGTTACATGTCTGAGCAACTATCGACCTGACTTCACAGCTGAAAAATTTATGGAGCTCGCCGAGCAGTCAACTTCTGAAAACTCTATAACGCTTACACCTGAAGATATTGAGGAAATCGAAAAAATAGCCGCCGGTTATCGTCTTTCCTCGTGGGTGGAAGGGCACAACCCGCGAGCCATGTCATCAACACGCCGACATATAGAAGGCGTGGGTGAGATAGCGGCGGATGTGAGTCTCGATTACTCATCTGACCCTCCTATAATAAAATCAATCTCCTTTGCCGGTGATTTCTTTACAGGCGACAGGCCGGTTGACACTCTCAGCGAATTGCTGATAAACAAGGAATTTACTCCCGAAGCTGTTGCAGAAGCGTTGGGAGACAAAGATTTGAGCGGCATTATTACAGGGCTGACACCGCAGATATTAATGTCGCTGCTCTTTTAGATTAATCCCAATTCGTCTTTGTGTTCCCAATGTCTGTTCGTTCAAAAGAGCTGAATATTTATAAATTTCCATTTCTGGGATGATTCATAGGTTTTCTCTATAAACTGGAAATTATCGCTCTGATATATATTTCTGTATTTC
>JAIDXU010000285.1 GCA_029058455.1 Paramuribaculum sp. | reverse complement strand
AAGTGGCCGATCAAAAAGTACGCACCGCCTTCTTCAAGGTCGGTCAGACCAAAATCGAGCTTCTCGAGGCTACCGCTCCCGAAAGCGCCATCGCCAAATTTATTGAAAACAACGGCGGCCGCGGCGGTATTCAGCATGTAGCGTTTGCAATGGCCGACGGCGTGGCTCCCGCTCTCGCCGAAGCCGAAAGCAAGGGCTGCCGCCTCATCGACAAGGCTCCCCGCAAAGGTGCCGAAGGTCTCAACATCGCCTTCCTCCACCCCAAATCGACCTGCGGCGCTCTCATCGAGCTTTGTGAGGACCCCAAAGAGATGAAATAATCACCTCACCCATCAGGAAAATAATCAATCAAATCATAACATAAATTCTATTATGAGCAATCAACTTGCTAAAGTTCAGGAACTTATCGAACTTAGAAATCAGGCTCGGCTCGGTGGTGGCGAAAAAGCCATCCAAAAGCAGCATGAGCGCGGAAAATACACCGCCCGCGAGCGCATTGCACAACTTCTCGACGAAGGCTCGTTTGAGGAAATCGACATGTTTGTGCGCCATCGTTGCTACAACTTCGGCCAGGAAAAGAAAAGCTTTCTCGGCGACGGCGTTGTAACCGGCTACGGCACTATCGATGGCCGTCTCGTGTATGTTTTCGCACAGGATTTCACCGTGTTCGGCGGTTCTCTGAGCGAAACAATGGCACAGAAAATATGCAAAATCATGGATATGGCCATGAAGATGGGCGCTCCCGTAATCGGCCTCAACGACTCGGGTGGCGCACGTATTCAGGAGGGCATCAACGCTCTCGCCGGATATGCCGAAATCTTTGAGCGCAACATCCTTGCCTCGGGTGTGATTCCCCAGATTTCAGGCATTCTCGGTCCGTGTGCCGGCGGCGCCGTTTACAGCCCCGCGCTCACCGACTTCACCATCATGACCAAGGGTATCTCATATATGTTCCTCACCGGCCCGAAGGTTGTAAAGACCGTTACCGGCGAAGATGTTTCTCAGGAAGCTCTCGGCGGCGCCGAAGTTCACTCATCGAAGAGCGGCGTTGCTCACTTCGCAGCTGAAGACGGCGAGGAAACCATCAAGATCATCCGCAAGCTGTTCAGCTACATTCCCCAGAACAACCTCGAGGAAGCTCCCGCTATCGAATGTACCGATCCTATCGACCGTCTCGAGGACTCGCTCAACGACATCATCCCCGACTCCCCCACCAAGCCCTACGACATGTATGAGGTGATCGGCGCTATTGTCGACAACGGCGAATTTCTTGAAGTGCAGCGCGACTATGCCAAAAACATCATCGTGGGCTTCGCCCGCATGAACGGCCAGTCGGTGGGTGTTGTAGCCAACCAGCCCAAATATCTCGCCGGTGTGCTCGACAGCAACGCTTCGCGCAAGGGTGCCCGCTTCGTGAGATTCTGCGACGCTTTCAACATTCCTCTGGTTACTCTCGTCGACGTTCCCGGATTCCTTCCCGGCACAGGTCAGGAATATAACGGCGTAATTCTCCACGGTGCCAAGCTGCTCTACGCCTATGGCGAAGCTACCGTGCCCAAAGTTACCGTTACCCTGCGCAAGAGCTACGGCGGCAGCCACATCGTGATGAGCTGCAAACAGCTCCGCGGCGACATGAACTATGCATGGCCCTCTGCCGAAATCGCAGTTATGGGTGGTGCAGGTGCCGTTGAAGTGCTCTATGCCAAAGAAGCCAAAGCCAGCGAAGATCCTGCCAAGGTGCTCAAAGAGAAAGAAGACGAATACAACAAGCTGTTCTGCAACCCCTATAACGCCGCCCGCTACGGTTATATCGACGACGTTATCGAGCCCCGCAACACACGCTTCCGCGTGATCCGCGCTCTTCAGCAGCTCGCTACCAAAAAGGTTACCAACCCCGCCAAGAAACACGGCAACATTCCTCTCTGATTGATTTCAATATGAAGAAAATTATATTCATTCTCCTGACTGTATTGTCATTAGGAGCCGCACAGGTCTCGGCACAAAGCAGGAAGGCATTGAAACTCAATGAGATTATGGTTGTCAATGAAAACAATTTCATTGACGACTACGGGCAGCGTACCGCTTGGATCGAGCTTTTCAATTCAAACTTCGCCCCTCTTGAGATTTCAAGCGTTTATCTCACCGACGACCCGAACAACACTACCAAATATCCGGTGCCCCTCGGCGATGTCAACACCGAGATTCCCACCCGCCAGCATGTAGTGTTTTTTGCCGACGGAATGCCCAGCCGCGGCACTTTCCATGTAAATTTCACCCTCACCCCCGGTCAGGACAACTGGATCGGTATCTATGATGCCGACGGCAAAACCCTCATCGACTCGATCACAGTGCCCGCCTCTCTTACCGCCGACCAGACCTATGCCCGCATAGAAGATGGTAAAGGCACCGGAACCGAGGCATGGGAAATACGCAACGGCAGCAACGGCAAGCACATCACTCCTTCGAGTGCCAATGTGATCCGCGACACCAACAACAAGGTAGCCATGTTCTCCGAAAAGGATGAAAACGGCTTCGGCATGACCATCATGGCCATGTGTATCGTGTTCAGCGCCCTGCTGCTCCTCTCCATCTGCTTCTATATCATCAGCAAGATCGGAGCAAATGCCGCCAAGCGCAAAAAAGCTGAAGCTCACGGCACAAATCTCAACGAGACTCCCCGCGACCTTCATCCCGAACATGACTCGGGTGAGGTTATCGCCGCTATCGCCATGGCCCTCCACCAGCACCTTGATGCCCACGACAAGGAAAACACCGTGCTGACTTTCACCAAGGCCAAACGCTCTTACTCACCCTGGAATTCTAAAATCTACACTCTGCGCGAAAACCCTCGCCGCTGATTTAACACTATTAAAAATTCCCAAAAGCTATCTTTAGATCATGAAAGAATATAAATATAAAATCAACGGCAACACCTATAAGGTTGCTGTCGGCGACATCGACAACAATATCGCTCAGGTGGAGGTTAACGGAACCCCCTATAAGGTGGAACTTGACAGCCAGAAAGCTCCCGTCAAGATCATCAACTCGCCCCGCCCCGCAGCTGCTCCCCGCACCGAAAGCGGCGCCAAAGTAATCGCCAGCGCTCCCGCAGCAGCCGGCGGCTATCAGGTTAAAGCTCCCCTGCCCGGCACAGTTATCTCGATACCTGTTAAAGTTGGTGACACCGTTGAAGCCTCAACCACCGTTGTTGTGCTCGAAGCAATGAAGATGGAAAACGCTATCCGTGCCGGCCGTGCAGGTAAGATCGCCTCTATCGCCGTAAACAACGGTGACGCAGTGCCCGACGGAGCTGTGATGGTAACCATCGAATAATCATAACCTGTCGTAATTATCAACCAATCACATTTCAATTTACGCAGATTATGTCATTTAGCGATTTTCTTCTTCAAAATCTGGAGCAGTTCTGGCATCTGACCGGATTCTACAACGCCACATGGCAACATTTTGTCATGCTGGCCGTGGGTCTGTTCTTTATATGGCTTGCCATCAAGAAGGACTTTGAGCCCATGCTTCTCGTGCCCATAGGCTTCGGTATGCTTATCGGCAACATTCCCTTCAACGCTGAGGCCGGTCTCGAAATCGGCATCTACGAAGAGGGATCCGTGCTCAACATTCTCTATAACGGTGTGAGCGCCGGATGGTATCCCCCGCTCATCTTCCTTGGTATCGGTGCCATGACCGACTTCACCGCCCTGATCGCCAATCCCAAGCTCATGCTTATCGGTGCGGCTGCCCAGTTCGGTATCTTCGGTGCATATATGGTGGCCCTTCTGCTCGGATTCGCACCCGACCAGGCCGGTGCCATCGCCATTATCGGCGGCGCCGACGGTCCTACCGCTATCTTCCTATCGTCGAAACTCGCGCCCAACCTCATGGGTGCCATCGCCGTATCAGCCTACTCCTACATGGCTCTCGTGCCTGTGATCCAACCCCCTATCATGCGCCTCTTCACCACCAAGAAAGAGCGTCTCATCAAGATGAAACCCGCCAGAGCCGTTGCTCAAAACGAAAAGATCATCTTCCCGATCGTGGGTCTGCTGCTCACCTGCTTCGTAGTGCCTTCAGGTATTCCCCTGCTCGGTATGCTCTTCTTCGGCAACCTGCTCAGAGAGTGCGGTGTCTGCACCCGTCTGGCCAAAACCGCCAGCAACGCCCTCACCGACATCGTTACCATTCTGCTCGGCATGACCGTGGGAGCCTCAACCCAGGCCTCACAGTTCCTCACCGCTCAGACAATCGGTATCTTCGCCCTCGGCTTCATGGCCTTTATCATCGCCTCGTCGTCGGGTGTGCTCTTTGTCAAGTTCTTTAATCTTTTCCTTCCCAAAGAGAAAAAGATCAACCCGCTTATCGGTAATGCCGGTGTATCGGCTGTGCCCATGTCGGCCCGTATCTCCAACAACCTGGGCCTCGAATATGATCCTTCCAACTACCTGCTGATGCACGCCATGGGCCCCAACGTGGCCGGTGTGATCGGTTCGGCTGTAGCTGCCGGTGTGCTGCTCGGCTTCCTTGCCTAAGCCACAGTCAGTGACATTTTAACATTCCGCCGTCTGCACTCTCACTCGCTGATATACGGGTAGATGGGTGCGACCGGCGGAATTAATATGTTAATTATTCGGGGAAATCAAAACCTAACGTTCCTCTGACGTGTTTTAAAAGTAACCGTGCCGGTAACCGCACCTCTTTCGTGCCACCCACGCGCTATCAAGATTTGTTCAATCATTTTTATCAATCACCCGGTTTTCCCAAACACCGATTACTATGATCACTAAAAAAGTCATCGAAGCCATATATAAAAAATACGACAAGCGGCCCGCCTCTCCCTACGACCTCAATATCGGACTCCTGTTTTCAGTAGAGATGGATCCCCACTGCATCAACATAGATGGCAACAATATCACCATCGACAGCATTTCACCCGACTCTCCTTTCCACTCTCTCGCCCTTAACCATATCAACGCCATCCTCGAATTCGACCGCGAGGTAGCAATCGTGCTTCCGACCTCGATAGTGTTTCTCCACAAGGATTCGCCCAATGTTAATGTTCACATCAACATGCCCAAGCCCTCAAAATGGGAGAGACTTCTCTATCGACGTGACGCCGAAGCCTGACAAATCATAGCCGCATAACACCCTTATCTTTTACTGATACTTACACATAACACTATATTGATGTTGACACTACTCTGGTGGGGCATAGGACTCACGATCTATATAGCCCTCTCACTTCTGCCGCTACCTATCCTGTCATCAGGTAATTTCATTGCCTGTATGCCCGAGGCCACAGCCGTAACCCTCTACTGCCAGTCTACACTCGCAGCCTACGCGATAGTGTTCTACATCAGCCTGTGGCGCCACCGCCATATCGCCCTCTCGCTCGGAGTTCTTGCAATATGGCTCTGCTCAGTCGCCATTGTAGCAATTCTCTACCGATTCTTTCCCGATGCTTTCACCTCAATCTTCGGTTCAGTGATCGCCGGTTTCACCCTGCCGGTGTTATTCTGCGCCATGACAAGATATATATTCTCTATCCTCGCCAGATACCGTGCTTTCTCTCCACGCACTTCCGACACAACCACCGAAAACACTCCGACTCAATCCGAACCATGTCTGATATGCGTTTCAACCGACTCTCCCTCCTCACCGGCTCCCAAAAACTCCGGCAGCTCGCCGATACAAAAGTCATAGTATTCGGCATAGGGGGAGTAGGCAGCTGGACCGCCGAAGCTCTTGTGCGCTCCGGCATTGGTCATATAACCCTCGTAGATGCCGATACAGTCGCGACATCAAATATCAACCGCCAGCTCCCCGCCCTTGAATCGACCGTGGGACTTCCCAAAGTTGAAGTAATGGCTCAACGCCTGCTCGACATCAATCCCCAACTCGATATTACAGTCATACAGCAACGTTACACCGCCGAGACAGCCGCAGGCTATAATCTCGGCGATTATGATTTTGTGATCGATGCTATCGATTCACTGGCCGACAAACAGCTGCTTATAGTCAACGCCACCGCTGCCAAGACACGGCTTTTTTCATCGATGGGAGCGGCTCTTAAATCCGATCCGTCACGCATCAAAGTGGCTGAGTTCTGGAAGGTGACAGGTTGCCCTTTGGCGGCAGCCCTGCGCCGTCGTTTCAAGAAAAGCGACCTGCGTCCGCGACGCAAATTCAAATGTGTCTACAGCGACGAGCTGCTTTCAAACCGCACAGATGCTCCCGCCGACAACTCGGGTGCAATGACATTCGGTAAAGTGGCTGTCAACGGTGCCTTATGCCACATAACGGCTATATTCGGCTTCACTCTCGCGTCGCTGGTGATCAATAACGTGGCATTTGCCCGGGAAGATTGATATCCATTTGCCAATCTCCGTAATTTTGTGTAACTTTGCACAAAGTTATAAGCTATAAGCCATCTTCCTTCATGGATTCAGTAATCAAACAAGAAACCCTCGACCGACGGTATCTGCGCATGGCCCGCATTTGGGCGGAAAATTCCTATTGCAAGCGCCGTCAGGTAGGAGCGCTTTTAGTGAAAGACAACCGCATAATTTCTGATGGATTCAACGGAACCCCGGCCGGCTTCGAAAACATCTGTGAAGACACCGCCGGAGTCACAAAACCATACGTGCTTCACGCCGAAGCCAACGCCATTACCAAAGTGGCCCGCAGCAATAACAGTTCCAACGGATCGACACTTTATGTCACAGCCTCCCCCTGCCTCGAGTGTTCGAAGCTCATCATTCAGGCCGGCATAAAGCGCGTGGTATTTGACGAGCTCTACCGTCTGTGCGACGGCATTGACTTACTCAAGAGGGCCGGAGTGGAATGTTGCCACCTTCCCCTTGCTGCCGATTGATCACCGTCAGTGTTATAAATCTTATTACAGATCAATAATCCTCAACCCACTTTTTTCAGCATTAATGCAACCAAACAACAAAAAGCTGGCTATCTGGCTTCCCCTTATTGTTGCGGTAGCCTTTGCCGGAGGTATCTGGCTCGGACTCGGGATGTCACACACAGGCTCACGCAACAGCAGCGCCCAAAACAAAGTCAGCCGCATACTCGATACTATCAGTTCGCTCTATGTCGATGAAGTAAATACCGATTCGCTGCTCGAAGCATCGATACCCGACATCATCGCGAAGCTCGACCCCCACTCGATGTATATTCCCGCTTCCGACCTCCAGCAGGTCAACGAGGAGCTTGACGGCTCTTTCAGCGGCGTAGGCATATCGTTTACGGTGGTATCTGACACCATTATCGTCAATGAAGTTATTTCAGGTGGTCCCGCTCAGAAAGTGGGCCTTATGCCCGGCGACCGTATCGTGACAATCAACGACTCGGTGGCCATAGGCGAAAACTGGCCTCAGCAGCGCATACTCAAAACCCTGCGCGGCGCCAAAGGCTCTGAAGTGGTGCTCGGCATAATGCGTCCCTCCGCTCCCGGCAAGATCTATCCCTATACCGTGGTCAGAGGCGACATTCCCCTAACCTCGATCGACGCCTCATATATGCTCGATGACAATACCGGTTATGTGAAGGTCAACAAGTTCGGGCGCAACACCTATGACGAATTCTTCACATCGCTTGTGGAACTGTCGCGCGAAGGTGCTAACCGTTATATAGTAGACCTCCGCGGCAATACCGGCGGATTTATGGAAATCGCGGTACTCATGGCCAACGAGTTCCTTCCCCGCGGAGCTAACATAGTATCGATAAAAGGCCGTGGTCCCGAATCAAACAACTCCACCTTTGCCGACGGCACAGGTTCGTTCCTCAATTCAGAGCTTGTAGTGCTTATCGACGAGATTTCAGCATCATCGAGCGAAATTTTTGCCGGAGCCATTCAGGACAACGACCGCGGCCTCGTGGTGGGACGCCGTTCGTTCGGAAAGGGTCTTGTGCAACGTCAGTTCGATATGCCCGACTCCTCGGCTCTGCGACTCACCACCGCCCGCTACTATACCCCCTCTGGCCGTTGTATCCAGAAGCACTATGATCTCGGAGCCACCGAAGATTATGAGCTTGATCTGCTTCAGCGCATGAACAACGGCGAGACTCTCAGCGCCGACTCTGTGAAGCTCGACCGCAGCAAGACATTCTATACCCTCACCGGCCGCGAGGTTTATGGCGGAGGCGGAATCATGCCCGATATATTCGTTCCTACCGACACATCCGGCTATTCAAAATATTACTTCAATGTTATGAATGCCGGTCTGCTCCACAAGTTCGCCTTCAACTATGTCGACGCCAACCGTGCCGCTCTTCTCGAAGCCGCCGATACCGACGAACTGCTCGATCTTCTCCCCTCCGATCTCGAACTTCTGTCGAAATTCGTGATCTATGCGTCAAACGAGGCGAAAATACCGCTACAATGGTATTATATAAACATTTCGCGTAACCTGCTTGTTAGTCAACTGAAAGCGCTTATTGCCCGCGACCTGTTCGGCATTGAGGGCTATTATGAGGTGATCAATCCAACCGACAACACCGTTAACCGGGCACTTGAATTGCTCGACAACGGAAGCGCCGGCTTTCCTATCACCTCCAACGCCACGACCGAACCGGAGGAATCCTGATTACCGCTGAGGGCATCAGAGTGACATTAAGCCACTTTCTAAATTACCTAAATTTGTTGACTATGACTAAACACGAAATCCGCAATCACATCCGCGCTTGCAAAGCCCTGCTCAATGACAGCGAGCGACGCACAGCCGCCGATGCCGTATTTTCACGCATCGAGAAGCTTGCAGCCTTTCTGATGGCTGACTCAATACTCGTCTATCACTCGCTGCCCGACGAGTTGTCGACACGCGAGTTTATCTCCCGCTGGGAGAATGAAAAACGATTCTTTCTCCCGAGAGTCAACGGTCTAAACCTCGAAATTCTGCCCTATAACCGTCTAACCCTCAAACTCGGAGCATTCGCTATTGAAGAGCCTGAGGGTGACGACACCACCGATGTCAACGAAATGGAGATGGTGGTGGTGCCCGCCG
This sequence comes from Paramuribaculum sp., assembly GCA_029058455.1. Classification (GTDB taxonomy): domain Bacteria; phylum Bacteroidota; class Bacteroidia; order Bacteroidales; family Muribaculaceae; genus Paramuribaculum. The sequence continues at coordinate 2,642 of JAIDXU010000285.1, read as the reverse complement.
TGGCCTACGACCGCCGCGGCAACCGCATTGGTAGAGGCAAAGGTTATTACGACCGTCTGCTGGCCCAAACCAAGGCTCTCAAAGTTGGTGTGGCCTATGATTTTCAGCTTGTAGATGATTTCGAACCTGACCCGTTTGACGTGCCTGTCGACATTGTCATCACCCCCTCGGGCGTCTATATGGTCAAAGGTCGTTAAGTCAGCTTCTCATAGTCACATTTCTCTGTTTTCACCTCTTCCGATTAACTTATCCTAATGGTCTCTGTTCAGAACCTGAGCGTTGAGTTCAGCGCAAAATCTCTATTCGACAATATCAGCTTTGTGGTCAACAAGCGCGACAAAATCGCCCTTGTAGGCAGAAACGGTGCCGGCAAATCAACCATGCTCAAAATTATAGCCGGCCTTCAGAATCCTACTTCGGGAACAGTCTCCACCGCCCGCGACATGACAATAGGCTATCTTCCCCAGCAGATGGTATTGTCCGACACCTGTACTGCCATTGAGGAAGCCCGCAAGGCTTTCGCACATATCGACAGCATGAAAGCGAGACTTGCCGAGCTTAACGACGAGCTCGCTTCACGCACCGACTATGAGACTCAATCCTATCAGGAGCTGATCGAAGCGATGACCTCTCTCACCGAGCGTCTCGCGATGGAGGAAAGCGACAGTTCGGAAGCTGAAATCGAGAAAACTCTCATCGGTCTCGGATTCTCACGCGGTGACTTCAACCGTCCCACGTCGGAATTTTCGGGAGGCTGGCGTATGCGTATCGAGCTGGCCAAGATACTCCTGCAGCGGCCAGACCTGCTGTTGCTCGATGAGCCTACCAACCACCTTGACATCGAGTCGATACAGTGGCTTGAGAATTTTCTGATAACAAAGGCCGGGGCGGTAATGCTGGTGAGTCACGACAAGGCGTTTATCGATAACATCACAAACCGCACCATTGAAATCTCACTCGGGAAAATATACGACTACTCGGTCAACTACTCGAAATATCTCGTTCTGAGAGCCGAACGCCTCGAACAGCAGATGCGTGCCTACCAGAACCAGCAGAAGCAGATTCAGGATACCGAGGAATTTATAGAGCGTTTCAGATATAAAGCCACAAAGAGCGTTCAGGTGCAGAGCCGCATTAAGCAACTGGCCAAAATCGAACGCATCGAGGTTGACGAGGTCGACAATTCGCGTCTCTCGCTCCGGTTTCCTCCGGCTCCCCGATCAGGCGACTATCCCGTTATAGCCGACGATGTAGCCAAAGCCTATGGCGATCATCTTGTGTTCAGCAACGCCACCTTCACCATAAAGCGTGGCGAAAAAGTGGCCTTTGTCGGTAAAAACGGCGAGGGTAAATCAACCATGGTGAAATGCATCATGGGTGAGATTCCCTATGACGGCACTCTCAAGATAGGCCATAACGTAAAGATTGGCTATTTTGCCCAGAATCAGGCTCAGCTGCTCGATGGCGAAATAACCGTGTTCGACACCATCGACCGCGTGGCCGTGGGTGACATACGCACCAAAATCCGCGATATTCTCGGTGCTTTCATGTTTGGAGGCGAAGCATCAGACAAAAAGGTCAAAGTGCTGTCGGGAGGTGAAAAGACCCGTCTGGCCATGATCAAACTTCTTCTCGAGCCTGTCAACCTCCTTATTCTCGACGAGCCTACCAACCACCTCGACATCAAGACAAAAGATATTCTCAAACAGGCTATCAAAGACTTTAACGGCACAGTGATAGTGGTGAGCCACGACCGTGACTTTCTCGACGGATTGGTTGAAAAGGTCTATGAGTTTGGCGGCGGCAAAGTAAGAGAATGTCTCGGCGGCATATATGAGTTCCTTGAAAAGAAAAAACTTGCCTCGCTCAACGAACTCGGGCTCAGCAAATCTCCCACCGGACAGCAGCCCGCCACAGTTGAGCAGCCTAAGGACTCCACCCCACAAAAACAAGCTCCCGCCCCTCGGCTCAGCTATGCCGAGCAAAAAGAGCAGGAGAAACTTCTAAAACGCGCCCGCAAGAAAGTCGAGGAGGCCGAGGCAGCTATTGCCGAGCTCGAGCAGGCTGTGGCCGACATCGAAGCTGAAATGAGTGCCGGCACCTATTCACCCGAAATCATGGAGCGTCACGAATCAGCCCGCAAGAAGCTCGACAACGCCATGAGCGTCTGGGAATTGGCGTCTGAAGAACTTGACGAACTCACCTCACGCTTGGGCTGAGTGGCGGCGAGTGTCACGGCGCACATAAAAACTTATCATCGAATAGAGCATTGCCTGAACAGGCGTCAGCGACTCGTTGGGGTCACGACCCAGAATAAACTCGTTGGCCAAAGCCGACGATATGGCATTCCGCTCCTGCTCGGGCAGCGAGTTGATAGTGTTCACGACATGAGGTGTGATAACAACGGCCGGAGCCGACATGGGTTGAATGTTACTTCTCATAATCTTCCGGGTATATTTAAGGAGTGAATAAACTTGATTCTGGCGGAGAGTGTCTGTTGACCTGTCTGCGCCACAAAGTTACCTCCCCCTTCGGGCAACATTTCCGCCCACCAAAGTTAAAATTTATTTAATTCAAATTCCTTCCATCTCAAGCGACTTCATAAGCTACCTTCTCCACACAGAGTTGCCATACTCCGTAAC
>JAIDXU010000284.1 GCA_029058455.1 Paramuribaculum sp. | reverse complement strand
GGTATCAGCGTGAGTGTGTCGGTGGGATTGGGGAACAGGGCGAAGTCGGTGATGAACTGGTTTTCGGCAGAGATCTGTAGGTTGTATCCGGGCTTGGTCTGGCCGTTGTTCATCGCGTCTTCTTTCATGCGCATGAACGTGGCGTCGGGGTCGGACTTCGACATGGAGTTGCGCTCTTCGATCTGTTCCAGCCGGCCATCGTACTCACTGAGTTTGTCCCGATGTTTTTCCAGTTCCTTTATCTGTTTCTTCTTTTCGCGGAGCTGCTTCTTCTGATTCTTGTCCGCGGGTTCCGGTTCAGTCGAAAGAGCGTCTTTCAGATCTCCGATAATGGACGTCAGAGTCTCGGGGGTGAACTCTACCGACTCAGATTCGGCAGCCTTATCCTGTGCGATAACCTCGTCAATCTGCTCGAGCAGCACCCGGATTTTCTCCTGTAGCTTTGCCCGGTTCTTCTCCACGATCTTACGCCATACAAAGGTGTACTTGTTGGCTTTGGATTCTATCTTCGTGCCGTCTATATATTCCACATCAAGCGTGATAAAACCGCGCTCCGCCAGCAGAAGTACCACCTGCGTGAAGATGTTGTTGATCTCTTTCTTAACACGATTGCGGAAGCAGTTGATTGTCACGTAATCCGGACGCTCATGTGCCGCCAGCCAGATATAGTGGATATCTCGCTGAACCTGACGCTCTATTTTGCGACATGAGTAGATGTTGTTCATGTAGGCATACAGGATGACCTTGAGCATCATCTTCGGGTGGTACGGACAACGACCTCGTTCTCGATACAGTTTTTTGAACTCCTTGAGATCGAGACTCTCTACAACGGCATCGACAACACGCACAGGATCGTTTTCCGCTATATCTTCATTGGGATTTAGCAGAAAAAACAGTCTGTCGTTGTTACTGTAAGATTTTGTATGTAACTTTGTAGACATTTAATTGTTTGTTTGTCATAAAGTTACAAAAACTTTTTGACATGACAAAGCCCCGGCTTGCGAAAGTCAGGGCTTTGTTTTATGTTTTACAGCACGTTACAAAAAGAGGCTGCGCCTATTTTGACACAGCCCCATTATTGAAATTATGTCGGGGTGAGAAGACTCGAACTTCCGACCTCCACGTCCCGAACGTGGCGCGCTGCCAACTGTGCTACACCCCGCCGACTTAAAATCGCTGCAAAGTTAGCAATTTTTTCAGACGTGCGGAAAAATTGTCTTATTTTTTTTCTCGTTCACAGCTATGACTGGCTGCACAGAGGGATTTTGGGCGGCATGTCTATGGAAATAAACATAGTCGATCATTTTGCCGATGAGCACAGCAATGCAAACAGAGGCAATTATAATAAGCCATGCAATAAAGGCGTGGGGCTGGAAGTCGATCATAGCGGTGTGTTTTTTCGGATTAGAAACTTGGGTTTGTTATCATATTAACATATAGGGAATAGAAATTGTTTTCACAATCATCTTACCCTCAAAAAGAAAGTCGGGTCGACTGCATAATCATGCGGCCGACCCGACTGGTGTTTGTTTCAGACAGGTTTATCAGATGGCGTCATCTTCAACGGTCTCGAGCTGATCAACATCGGGAGCAGGAGCATCACCGGTGGCGGCTTCAAGACGTTTCATGATTGAGAAGATGAAGAGGGCGCTGACAAGACAGATACCGATGAGGATGGCCCACAGTACCCATACATTAATTTTGCCCCAGAGGAGCATGGGAATCGACACGAGGTAGTTACCGATAGCGGTAGCGGCAAACCATCCGCCCATCATCGAGCCTTTGAGTTTGGGAGGAGCTACTTTGCTGACAAAAGATATACCCATCGGTGAGAGGAGTAGTTCGGCGAAGGTGAGGAGAAGATAGGTTGAGATAAGCCAGTTGGGAGATACCGAGCCTGAAGTGCCGACAATGGCGAATGAGCCGATCATCATTACTCCGTAGGCTACAGCGGCCATAATCATACCATAGCCGATCTTGCGGGGAGCCGAGGGCTCTTTCTTACGGCTGGCAAGCCATCCGAAGATTGCGAGGCTCACAGGGGTGAGAGCCACTACATAGAAGGGATTGAACTGCTGATACTGCTGGGGCTGAATGCCGCTAACAGGTTCGGGAGTGTTCTGATAGAAGAAATAGAGGCCTACGCCGACTGCACAGAGAATGATTGCCGAGATAGCTTTGCCGGCACCTGACTTGCTCTGGAAGATGCTGAAAAGAGCGTAAACGCCAACGATGATCGTAACAAGAGCCCATACGTTGAATCCAATGCGGGTCCAGCCAAATGATTCGGGTGATGTGCAGCTTTTGGCAAATTCGGTGAGAGTTGCGCCATTCTGGTGGAATACCATCCAGAAGAAAATCACCACGGCAAACACAAGAAGAAGAGCCACGACTCTTGCCTTGGTCTGGGCGGGAGTAAGTTCGGGTGCGTTGACAGTCGAGGTTTTGGCGTCGTTTTTATTGCCGGTGAGGATGTGGCGATAGGTGGGACGGCCGAGGAAATAGATGAGGAAGCTTACGATAAGCGATCCACATGCCACAGCAAAGGCATATCCGTAGCCGGTGGTGAGGGTAGTGATATAGTTGTTGGCAAACTCGGTGAGATTTGAGCTGACAGCCATGCCATTTTCGGTAATGACCTGTATGAGTTCGGCACCGTTTTCAGCGCCGCTGAGATAGGCATTACAAAGAGCGGGGAGTGATGATACATAAGTGAGACCCTCGGCCTGCATTGCGATGTTGGTCATCCATGTGGCAACGGCGGGAGCAAAGAGCGAGCCGATGTTGATGGCCATATAGAACAATGAGAATGCGGTGTCGCGCTGATTTGAATATCGGGCTTCGTTATAGAGGTCGCCCACCATAACCTGAAGATTACCTTTAAACAAACCGGTGCCTATGGCGATGAGAGCGAGAGCGCAGCAGAGAATAACCAGAGAGGTGGTGCTGCGGATGTCGGTGGGAATCGACATTATGAGATAGCCAACAAACATCACTCCGATGCCTGTCATGACACACTTGTTGAAGTTCCATTTATCAGCCAGCCAACCGCCGATAAGAGGCATGAAGTAGACTAAAGCGAGGAAAATAGAATAGATCTGGCCCGAGACGGTGGAGTCGAAGCCGAATTTCGCCTGCAAAAACAGCAGGAAAATGGCAAGCATGGTGTAGTAACCAAAGCGCTCGCCGGTGTTAGCAAGTGACAGGATATATAGGCCTGCCGGTTGGTTTTTAAACATAATGATTGATTTATTTGATATTGTATTTAATTATCAGGAAGGAGTTGATGCGTCAAGCTTGGTTTTATAGGCGAGGGCATACATGCGCATCTGTTTCACCATAGCGAGAAGTCCGTTTGAGCGGGTGGGGGAGAGATTTTCCGACAATCCGATAGCCGAGATGAAGTGAAGGTCGGAGGCGAGAATCTCGTCGGGAGTATGATCGTTGAGCACTGATATAAGTAAAGCGATGATTCCTTTCACTATTATGGCGTCGGAGTCGGCGGTATAGTTCACTTTGCCATCAGGCGAGAGAGTTGCGTCAAGCCATACCCGGCTCTGACATCCCTCAATAAGATGATCGGGAGTCTTTAGTGATTCATCAATGGGCGGAAGTGAATTTCCGAGGTCGATTATCATGCCATATCGGTCCATCCAATCGTCTATACCGGCAAATTCGTCTATTATCTGCTCTTGAATTTGATCAATCGAAGGAGTTGTATTGCTCATGAATTTTGGTGTGAATTTAGAATTAAGATTGCTTAAAAGCCGGTACGGATGAGGTGGAGCATTGTCGCTCCGACAGCTTTAAGCGATTCGGGTGAGATATTTTGAATATTGTCGGAGAGAGTGTGCCATGTGGCGGGAAATGAGCCGGTAGCCGAGGATTTACTTTCCACAATGTCGATTGCCGGAATACCTTTGCGTATAAACGGGAGATGGTCGTCGAGAATCGGACCTCCCTGCTCGTTGACAAACCTGTCGCCATAGCCGGCCTGACGGGCTATCGCCCAAACTCGGTTGACCTCGGCAGGGTAGTAGGCGGTTGAAAATTGCTCGCGGTGGAATCGGGCATTAAGACCTCCTACCATGTCAAGTACAATCACTAGTCTGGGCTGAAGGGCGAGACGTGAATAATCGGTGTTTTCTACCCAATACTGAGAACCGAGCGCCCAAGAAAGATTTGCGTCGGGGTGATCACCTGAAGTGCCAGAATCCTCGGCGTCGACAAATAGAAAGTCAACTCCAATCTCAGGACTTTCAATGCCGAGCTGGCGGGCAAGTTCAAGCATGACACCCACGCCCGAGCCACCGTCGTTGGCTCCGTCGATAGGAGTATTGTGCAGATCCGGATTATCTTCCTCGTCAGCCCAGGGGCGCGTGTCGTAATGAGCCACAAGCATGAGACGGTCTTTGGCCTGTGGATTGTAGCGACCCAAGATATTTGAAACAGGGAGTTTGGAGCCTCTAACCGGATCGACAACTTCGCCACGCTGCACCATTACAGTGTCGGCTCCATGTCTCTTGAGTTCGGAGACAATCCAGCGGGCGCATGCATCATGGGCTTCCGAGCCGGGAGTTCGGGGCCCGAAGTCAACCTGAGCTTTGACGTAGCTGAATGATGTGTCAGCCGAAAACATATTGCCGGGAGATTCTGCAACTATCTCCTCGATATTCTGTTCAGCGGGTGTGGAGCTGACCTTGCCGCTGCAAGAGGCAGACGACATCATAGCTGCGACAAGAATCATGACTGATGGAAATATAAATTTTTTCACGCCAACAAAGTTAATCAATCAACTTGAATTGTCAAAATTGCCATTATTACAATTACTCGGTCATTCTTTCCGGAGGATTGAATCTCAACGCATGAGTGCGAGCCTTGAAAATAGTGCCGTATCTATATACTGGGCTACCGTTGAGAATAGTAATATCAACCCTGCCGGAGAGCTGGAGTCCGTTGTAGGGTGTCCAACCGCAGAGTGATTTCACATTCTCATCCTTAATTGTATATGGTTCACAGTCGGGATCAAATATCACGATGTCGGCATAATAGCCTTCACGCAGAAAACCTCGCCTGTCGATATTGAAAATCGTAGCGGGATTATGACACATTTTCCACACCACGGTCTCTATCGAGAACCATTGCTCGCTCACTGCTTGCATCATCACCGGTAGTGAAAATTCAATGCCCGGCATACCTGAGGCAGCGGTGAGGGCAGTGCCGCGTTTTTCTTCCCACATGTGAGGGGCATGGTCGGTGGCGATTGTGTCAATGATGTCGTGGTTAACGGCAAAGCGAAGATCGTCGCGGTCGGTGGGGCGTTTGATGGCGGGATTACACTTTATTCTGCTGCCAAGCGCGCCATACATCTCATCGGTGAATACAAGATATTGCGGGCAAGTCTCGGCCGTGATGCGCTTATCGGCTGCCGGACCGGGAGTGAACAGACGTAACTCGTCGGAGGTGGATATGTGGCACACATGCAGACGCGCACCGGTAGCTTTGGCGAGTTCGACAGCGCGACGCGTGGCGAGATAACATGCCTCATGGTCGCGGATCACCGGGTGACAGTCGATTGGAATTTCCTCGCCGAGCGCTTCTCTCAGTTTTTTGCGGTTGGCCGCAATGGTAGCTTCATCTTCGGCATGAACGGCAATCAGAGCCGGAACTTCGCTAAATATTTTTTCGATAGTTGAAGGTTCGTCAACGAGCATGTTGCCTGTCGATGAGCCTAAAAACAGTTTTACTCCGGCAATATGCGAATAGTCGGCCTTACGCAACTCTTCGAGATTGGAATTGGTTGCGCCGATAAAGAAGCCGTAGTTGGCAAGCGAGACTTCAGCGGCATGTGAGAGTTTAGCCTCGACTTCGGCCACGCTTATAGTAGGTGGCTTGGTGTTGGGCATGTCGATAAACGAAGTCACACCTCCGGCTATGGCGGCAGTGCTTTCAGAGTGCATATCTCCCTTATGAGTCAGACCGGGATCGCGGAAATGCACATGGGTGTCGATCACACCCGGAAGAAGATATTTACCTTCAGCATCGATTTTTTCACGAGCTCCGGCTAAAATTTCGGGAGCAGGTTCGCCTTCACCTATGCCGGAAATAAACTCACCGGAAACGGTAAGATAACCTTTGGGTATTGTTACGCCCTCGTTGACAATACGGGCGTTGTATATAAGCAGATCAATGTTTGCCATAGTCAGGATATTTGGTAAACCAGCTTGAAACTTTGAGCTGTATCACACCGAGAAGCGCCTCTGAAAATATACCCGACGACATTTTGCTGGTGCCGAGCACTCGGTTGACAAACACAATAGGCACTTCCTTGATTTTGAATCCATATTTATGTGTGAGGAATTTCATCTCGATCTGGAAGGCATAGCCCTTAAAGCGTATTTCTTTTAACGGCAGAGCCTGAAGCACGCGTCGGGTGTAGCAAACAAATCCGGCTGTAGTATCACGTACCGGCATTCCGGTCACAATTCTCACATAAGCGGAAGCATAATAACTCATCAGCACACGTCCCATCGGCCAGTTGACTACGTTGACTCCGGAGATATAACGTGAGCCGACAGCCATATCAGCCCCATCAACGGCACACGCCTCATAGAGCTTCATGAGGTCGTTGGGATTATGGGAGAAATCGGCATCCATCTCAAAGATGTATTCATATTGCGGATGTCGGAGAGCTTCTTCAAATCCGGCAATGTAGGCCGTTCCCAATCCTTGTTTACCTTTACGCTCAAGAATATGGATTCGCCCTGGCAGCTCCTTCATTTTCTCTTTCACGATCGAAGCGGTTCCGTCGGGCGACCCGTCATCTATCACCAAAACGTCAAAGCGATGAGGCAACGCCATCACAGCATCAATTATGGCGGCAATGTTTTCTTTTTCGTTATATGTGGGTATAAGCACGAGACAGTCGGAAAGCTCGGGCTTTATGAGGTTTTCAGACATTATATAAACTGATTGAAGTGTCAGAATTTATAGGAGGCACCTACAAGACCGTGGAAACCTTGTCCGGGAAGAAGATCTACGTCGGTGGTGTGTCGGCCAAGAATATTCTCAAGCGTAACAAACACACCGAAGCGATTGTTGAATTGCCAGTTGCCGCCTATGTTGATAAGCGAAAGATTGTTGAGGCGGTTTGTTACTGTGGTTTCAACCGTGGTGTGGATATTGTCGGATGATGAGAAGTCGAAATATTCGGGGAAGCACACCGAACGATTGGCTCTAAGCTGCCATGACGCGCTGACAGTAAGCGGTTTGAGAGGCTTTGCCGAAATCTTGAGATCAAATACCTGGCCGGCTCTGTCGCGCCACAGATAGTAGCCTTTGCGAAGTCCTGTGGGTGCGCCTTCAAATTTCATTTCAATTTCTGCAAAATCGCGGTAGTTGTAGCCCATAGCCACTCCGCCGTGGAATCCCTTTATGTCTAAAGCATGGAATGAGAGGATACCGGGTGAGGTTACGGCGGGCATAAGCCAGTCATTGGCACGGGCGTAACCGCCATAAAGTTTAATCCAGCCTCCTTCAAAAGGCCCTGCAGTGACTCCGGCATCTACAGTCAGGGGAATGTGGGAGTTTTTATAAGCCATCATCGGCTGACTCAGCTCGCTCACCTCATAGAGAGAAAGGAGAGTATTCTGCCATTCACCGCCACCGATTTTAGCCCATATCGTGAGAATATTGGCGGGACGCCATGAAAAGTCTACGTCGGGCGCGATGTGGAAGAATTTACCGGAGTTGAAAGTGAGATCAACACGGGCGCGAACGCCAAGGGTGAGATTGTTTGTGGCAAAGGTATAGCCGGGAGTGAGGGTGAGGAGAGCATGGTTATAGTTTTTGTCGGGCTTAAACGGATCATCGACCGTGAGAAACGGATAGTCGGTGATGGAGCGGCGACTGTTGCTTATAACCGAGAGATTGAGGTCTACGATTTCGTTAAGATTACCACCTATGGTAATGTGATTTTCTCTTACGGGATTGAGATAGTCGCTGTTATAGGGATAATCTTCAATTTCAAAGCGAGGCCAGATGCCGCTTTGGGCATAGCCGAAGTGATTGTATGCAAACCTCAGTTTATAATTCAGATCGTTGACTTTGGAGGTAAATCCGGCCGCAAACTCGACGTTGTTGACGGTCTGGTGCATTTTGTGAACCGGCTCCTCTCCGAACTGAATGAAGCTGCTGTTGATAAAAGCAGGATAACGGAATCTGTCAACCAAATAATTGAGGGTGAGATCGAGTGCGGATTTCGTGCCAATGAGAGTGTGGAGCTTGGTGCCTAACTGCAAGGTGTTGCTATATCTCGCATAGCTGTTGTCGTCAGCTTTCACACTATATCTGGTGCCGTCATATTGCATCCAGATGTCGAGATTCGACCGCTCGGTGTCGATAATTCGATAGCCGGCTGACAGGGCGGCGTTGAAGGTTGGGAAATATCCGCCTGCCACATAGCCGCGCCACGGAGCGCGGGGCACGCTGTCGAGATAGGCCGCCGGTTCGAGAAGCGAAAAAGTCGACGGAATCCGTGCGGTGATTGTGCGGTCGCTGTAGGTGAGATTGGTTTTGTTGAATGGAGACAGCGATATTTCAGGAGAGAGATTGAGACGTTTGGCCTCACGGATGAGGGGCTCTACCTCGCGCTCCACTTTGATTTCTTTTGTGAGTGAAGGATCGTCGGGAGAGTCGTTTTGTTGTGCGGCCACTGCCGGAATAATGGTCATGGAGGCTGCCAGAGCAGTATATCTTAACTTCAGACTATTCATAATAATCATGGTTGGGGGCAATTAATTTTTGGAAAGACGCTCGTCGATCATTTTGAAAATGTCGGCTTCGTTGCCGGGATAGTTGTTGCGGAGCGAGTGGAGATATTGGTCCGCTTCAAAATCATTGTTATTGGCGCGGAGAACGTCGCTTAACACTATGAAGCCTCTTGCCAACCAATATTGGTGGGAGGGATTTGAATTGATGAATTTTTCAATAGTGGTATGAGCTTCTTCCTTGTTGCCGTTGGCAAGCAGAGATTCTGAAAGCTGAACGGCAGACTGAGAGGCGAAAACATCGTTGGGTGATTCTTTGATGATGCTTTTCCAAAGGTCGTAAGCCTCGTCATGCTGGCCTATGCGGTCGAGGGCCTGAGCTTTGAGACACAGGATTTCCGAAGAGTTCTCACGTGACGATGATGATGTGGCCAACAGCTTGTCGGCAGCATCGATAGCTGTGGCGTTTCTGCCGAGAGCCGAGGCGGTGCGGAGCAGACCAAGACGGGCTTCGGAGAGATAGACAGGGCTCACGGTCTTGCGCTGGAGCTCATCAAAAGTGTGAAGAGCGGCTTCGGTTTTACCTTGCGACATCTGAGCATCGGCAATCATGAGCATGGCGTCTTCAAACCCTTCTGCATCGGGATATTCCTCAATCAGTCGTGAGGCGTAGAGATAGGCTTCTTCGTTGTTGTTTGACAGCGAAGCGTCTTCGGCAAGAAGATAAAGTGCGCGGGCCTCGTTGTTGCCTTTGGGGAATCGGGCGAGATATTCTTTGAGTTTTCCGGTCTTTTCGGTGTCGGCATACTCTTTTTCAGCGGCCGAGAAAGTGAGATTGTCGATTTCGGAGGGGTCGATAGCCGGAGCGTTACCGATATTGGTCATCCATGAGGCAAATTCCTCAAGGCCTCCGGTGCGGGCATAATAGCGTTTGAGATCGTCGGCGGCAAGGCGAGCTTCGTCGCTGGTAGGATGATCGGCGATCAGTTTACGGTAGTTGGCTACGGCTTCATTTGTGCGACCGGCATCCATCGCTGTAATAGCCATCTGCAAGCGGCCTTTGCGTGCGGCGCCGGTGGCCGGATAGCTTTCTACAAGTTGTGAATAAGTTGATATGGCCTGGTCGATATTGTTGAGTGTAACCTGACATTCGGCTAATTCAAGTAGCGCATCAGAGGCGAGAGGGGAATCGGGAAAGAGCTCGATGAATCGTGTCATGGCCACTTGCTTGCCTTTATAGTCGCGCTCATAACCCATCATCACGCCCTCCTGAAACAGCGGGTAGTCGCCCGCTGTGGTGTTGAGATTGTAGGCTTGGGCATAAGCTTCGCGGGCATTGCCAAACTGACTCTGGTAATAAAGACAGTCGGCATAGCGTGTGGCGGCATCAACGATCATAGCCTTTGATGAGCCGGTGAGACCTGCGGAAGATGTTACCTGAGAGAACGATTTGGCAGCGTCAGCCCATTTTTCATCCTCAAACTGGGCGTAACCTAAAGTGTAGAGGGCGAGGGGACGCGAACTGTCGCGGTTGGGAACTGAGGCAATCCATTTTTTCAGCTCGTCGGCACTCTGACCGTAACGTTCAAGATTATAGAGCGTAAGGCCATGCCACAGATTAGCCTGTGAAGCGACTTCCGGGCTGTAGGGAGCTTTGGTAAGCGACCCGGCCTGGGCAAAGCGGTTGAGCGCTGACGTGAAATTGTTGTCACTATATTCACGGGTGCCGAGCATAAACAATACTTTCTGTCGGGCGTTTTTGAGATTGTCGCTCTTATGGGCTATGCGGTCGATAGATGCCAATGCGCCCTGAAAGTCGTTATTGCTGATATATCCCGAAATGATATATTCCTCTACATCGGGAGCATATTTCGACTCCGGATAGCGATCGAGAAATTCCTCAAACAGTTTGGCAGAATTGCCGAACGGGGTCTTTCCGCCATCCATCATCGCTACTGCATAATTATAGAATGCTGTTTCAGAGATGGTGGGATCGGCGTTGAGCTGGAAAGCGTTTTCAAATGCCATGACAGCCTGATTGGTCTGTCCACCTTTCACATAGCATTGACCGAGGTAGAGCCATGCGCTCTGAGCCATTGCGCCGGTAGCTTCGGGACTTTTAACGACTCTTTGAAGCAGGTCGGCTGCATCGGTATAATTTCCTTTGAGATACTCGTCGGTGGCGAGAATATATAGGGCTGTGGGTGCGGGTGATTCGACAGCTTCGGCATATTTCCATAACATAGGCACCGCTTCGCTGCTGCGGCCCAGGTTATAGAGCGATTCGCCGGCCACTCGGTTAGCTTCGGGATAGAAATTTGAATATCCGCTTTTGAGGGCACGTTTGGCCGAGGTCAGAGCCTTGTTATAGTCGCCTTGCTTGTAGTAGATCTGACACAGATAGCAATCGGCAGCCGACGAAAGCTCAGGATCTGATGAACAGGCTTTGAAAAGCTCGGCGGCCTTGGTGAGGTCACCTTTGCGATAAGCTATATAGCCGTTATAGAATCGTGCGGCGGTGGCATAGGTCGAGCCCGGAGTAGCTGCAAGACGGGTGAAAATCGCTGATGCCCCCTCGTTTTCTGAAAGAAGCAACATGCAATATGCCTTGCGATAGGCCAGGTATTGAGAGGAAACGGTGTTGAGTGTATGGTCGCCCACAAGATTATATTGCTTGAGAGCCTCACCGTAGAGTTCATGTGCAAAATACCAGTCGCCCAAAGTGAGTTGCACTTCGGGACGGTATTGTGACATAGGATATTTTTTGAGCCAGGATTTTAGAAGTTGCGGGGCTTCTTGCGAACCTTCAAGAGCCGAGGCAAGGGCCTCAAGCAATCGGGAAGATTCGATATTGTCAGGATCGGTGGTGAGCCTTAAACTACCTGATGCCTGATCATAAGCACCTCGGGCGTTGATGGTTGAAAGCATGGCTGAGCCACGGTCGATATATCCGGGAGCCTTTGGCGAATTGATTTGTGAAAACAGGGATGCCGGCCACAGCAGAGCTGAAGCCGCTACACCCAATGCGCCTGGAATAAGCTTGAATAAAGTCATCGGAATGATTGAATGGATAAAATATCCACAAAAATAGTCAAAATCCCTGAGATAATATCTTCAAAGGCAAATATTTTTCAATGAATATCGGGCCAATGAATAACTTTTATTCCGGTCACCACTCAAGCAGGGTGATTTAGACAGATAGCAATGGCATCATTTTTTTGATTTAGGGAAGGGGAGTTTATCCCATAGAATTTCGATAACTTTACGAACCTTGTTAGGATGTGTCAGGTCAAGAATATAAGCTTCCTTTGCGCCCTGATACGGACAGCCACATTCCGCGTCAGCCATGAGTTCGGCAATGCACGGTAGTTTCTTGACGTATGCGGTATTGTCACATGCCGTTATCACACACTTCTCATTTACGTATATGACGTAATCACCCATCATTTTTCGTGAGCGAACCTCTCCTAATGGAGAAAGTGTGTCGCATAAAAAATCAATAAACTCGGGAGCGCAAGCCATGATTGTTAAACAGATAATGCTTCTTGATGTGCTGAGGTGTGCTATTTCAAATAAGCAGTCGTAAAAATTATGTTATTGCTCGATACGCTCATAATCATCAATCTTTCCCTCTTTGATGTTGAGACGTGTTTTACCATCCCAACCCATGTCGGAATAAGAGACTATATACCAACCGTTTTCTTGAGGCTCAATGCTGAGTATTTGTGATGAACCGTCTGATTCGGGGTTGGAGTCTTGTGCTGTGGTGCGA
>JAIDXU010000283.1 GCA_029058455.1 Paramuribaculum sp. | reverse complement strand
GAAAAATTACCCGATTCGCACTGAACCGGGTAAGGGAAGATATGCTCTTTATTTTAGTTTAAATGAAAGAGCCGTGCACCCGCCCCCTCTTATTCACCGATTGCCTGTCTTTGTCTGTCTAATATGTCATATAGGTCTAATTAGCCTTATTAGTCCAAATCGGGATTACTAGCATTATTGGTTGGGAAGGGAGGTGGGGGTTGTTTGGAGAGTTTTTTGTAATTTTGCGGGATAATCGTTTTTCTTACGCTAATAATGATGAATCGTCAAAATTATAATATGCTCCTGCTGCCGGTGGCGCTGATATGCGTGCTTATCTGCGTGGCCTGTGCCTCGATAGGGCGCCCTGAGGGTGGCCCGCGCGACACTTTCCCTCCGGTGTTTATTTCAGCCAATCCCGCTGACGGTGCCCTCAATGTCAAGACCAATCGCATAAGGCTGCGTTTTGACGAAAACATCACCCTCAAAGATGTGATGAGCAATGTCGTGGTATCGCCGGCCCAGAAAGATATGCCTCAGATTTCCGGCAACGGTCATGTGGTAACCGTAGAGCTTAAAGACACCCTCATCGACTCCACTACCTATACCATTGACTTCGGAAACGCTATCTCTGACCTCAACGAAGGTAATATACTCGACGGTTTCAGTTTTGCATTTTCAACCGGCCCCACAATCGACACCATGCGTATCTCAGGCATGGTTTTTGAAGCACAGACCCTCGAGCCGGCTCAGGGCATGATGGTGGGAGTCTACAGCAATCTCTCCGACACCGCCATCCACACTCTCCCTCTCGAACGACTCACCCGCACCGATCAATACGGCAGATTTACTATTCGTAATCTCGCTCCGGGCACATACCGCATATATGCCATCAACGATCTTAACCGCGACTACAAATGGGATCGCTCGGAAGATATCGCATTCTATGACATGACCATCACCCCTTCCACTTCGCCGATCGACCGCGTTGACACAATAGCAGCCCGCGACGGATCTGACTCGATAGTGACGGTCAAGGCCACTCAATATCTTCCCAACGATGTGCTGCTCACATGGTTCAACTATGGTTATGCGTCGCAGTATCTGGCTAAAAACAACCGCTCCGACCGAAATATCATCTATCTCGAGATGGGCACCAAATCTGACTCCCTACCCACGCTCACGGTTCTCGACGGTCCGCTGGCCGGCAAGACCGATAGAGAATGGGCGGTACTCGAAGCCTCGGCCACACGCGATTCGCTGACCTATTGGATCAAAGACTCCACCCTCATAAAGACTGACTCGCTGAGAGTGGCCGCGCGCTACCTGCGCACCGACACCAACGACAATCTGTCATGGACCACCGACACCCTGCGTCTCTTTATGAGAAAACAGAAGTCAAGCAACAACAACGCCTCAAAGCCAAAGGCCAGAAACAAAGAGTCAAACGACTCTCTGTCGGCCGACTCGCTGCCGAAAATCGAGCTGATGAAAATTAAAATAAACTCATCAAAGCCTCACAACCTCGGCACTCCCCTTGTGGCCTCTATCGACGTGCCTGCCGCCGAATATCATCCCGAAATGGTGAAGCTCGAAATAATCGAAACCGAGAAGTCAAAGAATCCTAACGACACCAAGGAAACCAAAACCCGACGCGTGATAGAAAATTTCGAACTTAATTTCACCGATTCACTCAAGCCGAGACTGCTCATCGGCAATATCACCGATTGGAAACCTGACCAGACTTATTGTCTCACCATCGACAGCGCCGCCATAGTCAGCATCTACGGTGTGCCCTCCGAGAAGCTGGAGTATGAGTTTACCACCAAAGCCACCGACGAATACTCAAACCTCACATTCCATATCACCGGCACCAACGGACATCCCGCCATTGTGGAACTCCTCTCTTCCAGCGATCAACCGGTAGCCAAAGCTCCTGTCAATGCAGCCGGCGACGCGGTATTTAACTTCCTCGCCCCGGGAAAATACTACGCCCGCATGTTTTTCGACGATAACAACAACGGTATCTATGACATTGGCATAGTCGACTCAATCCAGCCGGAAGAAACCGCCTACTACCCCAAGCGTATCAACCTGAAGAAAAACTGGGATCTCGAGCAGTCGTGGGATATCTATGAGATTGCCATAGACATGCAGAAGCCCAACGACATCAAGAAAAACAAGCCCAAGACAAAAGACGGCAATAAGGTTGACGATGAGAATGAAGATGAGGATGATGACTTCGACCCCAATGATCCTTTCGGCTCTCTCAACTCCACCAACCGCAACGGCACTCCCCGCAGCGCCTTTGACCGAACAGACCGCAATAATATGCGCACACGTTAGATTTCAGTCTGAAAATGAAACTTATAGTCTTTAACCGTAAGGCCGGTGACCCCATAGAAGCAGTCCCGGCTATCGAACTCATACCCGACTCGGCCATCATACTCCCGGGGCGCCCCATATTTCTGCCTGATTTCAGCTCAGACTGGAAAGCGGAATTACTTCCTGCCGTGAGAATAAGTCGTCTGGGCAAGGCTATCAAATCGCGCTTCGCGCCCCGCTATTATGA
Organism: Paramuribaculum sp.; assembly: GCA_029058455.1. Lineage (GTDB taxonomy): Bacteria > Bacteroidota > Bacteroidia > Bacteroidales > Muribaculaceae > Paramuribaculum. The sequence continues at coordinate 13,978 of JAIDXU010000283.1, read as the reverse complement.
CGCCGTGGCACTATTGCTGAGACTACGCCCCATAGATCTTGAGGAAGAACTGCGCGCCAAAGGGCTGTCAACGTCAATCGCCTCATCATTTGACAACTGCATTCAGCTCGGCGAATGGATCGAGCTCCCGGCCGAAGGCATTGACCGGGATATTGAAATAAGTTTCTCCGGCCAATCGATCAACCTCACCCCCTCCCAGATCAAAATCAACGAAGCAATCGAATCGGTATCGCGCTTTCTCACCATAAAAACAGGTGATATAATAGCTCCACTTGCCATTGACCCCGGGATAGATGTAGCCGTAGGGCTCGATTTCCATGCCTCAATCAACTCACGCCCTACACTTACGGCGCGACTCAAATAGAAAATTCATGCTCCGTCACGCAATAATCCATGCCGGAGAGAGTTATATATAAGGTATCAAAGGCTTTCAATGCCAACAGATTTCCCCCCTACAAACCTCCCCCAAATGAAGATTATCACATATCTCGCAAATATGAAGCGTTCGGCAGTCGTCATGCTCATGGCGGCCGTTGCCTTGGTGACATTCGCCCAGGACAAAAATCAATTTAACCCTGTGCAGACAGGTGTTAACTCGCTCAACATAGCTCCCGACGCGCGCGGAGCCTCGATGGGTGATATCGGTGCGGCTACCGAGCCGGATGCCAACTCACAGTTCTGGAATCCGTCGAAATATGCTTTCGCCTACAGCAAAGGAGGCCTGTCGCTGAGCTACACCCCCTGGCTCCGCAAACTTGTCAACGACATCTATCTGGCCAATCTATCCGGTTACTGGAAGGTGGGTCGCGATGATAATCAGGCGGTTTCGGCCACTCTGAGATATTTCTCGCTTGGCGAGGTATCGACAGCCTCAGATATTTCATCAGGCGAAACCCTCAACCCCTATGAAATGTCGTTTGACGTGGGCTATTCACGCAAGCTATCCGAAAAATTCTCAATGGGTGTCGTGATGCGCTACATCTATTCCGACCTCGGATATTCTTCCTCCTACGCCGGCGATCAGTCGACAGGAGCCTCAGCCTTTTCGGCCGACATATCGGGCTATTTCACCACCTATCCTATCATAGGCCGCAACGAATGTCAATTCTCATGGGGTTGGAACATCTCCAACATCGGTTCGAAAGTAGCTTATAATCATGGTGAGGATCCCGCCTTCCTGCCTGCCAACCTCAAGTTGGGCACCGCCTTTACATTCCCTCTTGCCGACTACCACAACCTCACTTTTGCCCTTGACCTCAACAAACTGCTGGTGCCTACCCGCCCGCTTGAAAGCAGCTATGACACCACAACCCCCGAGGGTCAGAAAGAGTATCTCGATGCGCTTGAAAACTGGGAAAACATGTCTCCCATCACCGGTATTTTCAAATCATTCTCCGACGCTCCCGGCGGAATGTCGGAAGAGCTGAAAGAAATCAACTGGAGTCTCGGTGCCGAATATTCCTATAACAACCAGTTCTTTCTCCGCGCCGGCTATTTCTATGAAAACGCCATGAAAGGCAACCGAAAATATTTCGGTGTCGGTGCCGGTTTCTCTCTCAATGTGGTGAGACTCGACGCCTCCTATATGCTGGCTACCGCCCAGACCTCACCTCTCGACCAGACCCTCCGTTTCACACTCACCTTTGATATGGACGGCCTCAAAGAAATCATAGGCAAGCGCCGTTAACCTCCTTAACCATACCGCCGGAGATGACAGACATAAGAATTGGCAACGGATTTGACGTTCACCGCCTTGTTGAAGGGCGCAAACTCATATTGTGTGGCGTGGAAATCGACTGGCATCTCGGTCTGCTCGGCCACAGCGACGCCGATGTGGCGATTCACGCCTTATGTGATGCCCTGCTCGGAGCTGCCGCCCTCGGCGACATAGGAAAACATTTTCCCGACACCGATCCCCGATATAAAGGCGCCGACTCCCGCAAGCTGCTCCGCGAGGTGATGACTCTGCTGGCAAAAGAAGGCTATGGAGTGTCGAATGTCGACGTAACCATCATCGCACAAGCGCCCAAGATGGCTCCCCATATCGAGATGATGCGCCAAAACCTCGCCCACGATCTCGCTATCGCCCCCGACCGAGTGAGTGTAAAGGCCACCACCACCGAAAAGCTCGGTTTCACCGGGCGAGGCGAAGGTATAGCAGCCTCAGCCTCCGCTCTGATTTTCAAATGATCCGGAGCCGAGTCAGCGCACGATCGGCCAGCTGAAATTCTTAAGCATTTTTTCGTATTCCCGCTCCCGCCCGTCACAATAGCGGTTGAGCAAATCATGGAAGCCCGCCTGATGGTTAAACTCCACAAGGTGGGCCAACTCATGTTTTATCACATAGTCGCGCAGCTCCTGAGGCATCAACACCAAAGCCTGCGACAACGTTATCACACCCCTTGATGAGCAGCTTCCGAGGGTGCGTGTGCCTGTTCCCATGCGCCATTCCAACTTTTTTCCGCACAGGTCACGCGCTATAGCTTCCGCACGGGGCAATATGACATAAGGCCACATACGCCCGCAGGCCGAAAGCACAAACTTGCTCAGAAATTTCTGATGATGACCCAGTGACAGGTCTATAGCTCCGCCATAGGTTATAACACACTCTATCAGGCTATCGCTCCGCCTGAAATCAGCTTTGGCCGTCATAACGGGCGCTCCGCTGACTGCAAACGAAATCCTTATTCCGGGAGCTTCTATCACCCTGTCGGGCGAAAAATCGGGAGTGTCAGGGCGGCGGGCGAGCAGACGCGGCGCCATATTGTCGACCAGACGTCGCATTTCATCCTCTCTGACTGGGGGCATCGACACCCGGGCCATACCTTTGGTCCAACGGCCTGTCACATGTCTGTAGCTGCGGCTCATCACCACAGTGAGATACCCCAGCGAGGGGTGACGGTATTTTATTGTTCCTTCAAACGGTTTTTCGGTCATCGGCCACACTCGCCCTAAGCCGCAGCTCAACGCGGATCAACACCCCAAAGGAGTTTTACCCGGAGAGTTTCGGCAAAATTATGAAAAGGAAGCGTAACCATCTTGGTTACGAAAGGCGCCTTGCGGATAGTGAGAGGCGTGGCCACCGGCAGCGACATAGACCGGCCGTCGACACTCAGCAGAAAACTCTCCTCGCGCGACGTTGTCATAATCTCGATCACGGCTGAATCGCTCACCACCATAGGGCGCATGGTGAGAGAATGGGTGGCTACAGGAGCTATCACAAACACCGGAGCTGTGGGCGCCACAATAGGTCCGCCAACCGACACGGCATATCCGGTCGAGCCGGTGGGAGTCGACACAATCAGTCCGTCACCCTGATAATTGGCAAGAAAAAAGCCGTTTACAGTAGTCGAAGCAGTAATCATCGAAGCGGTGTCAAGTTTCAGCACCGCCACCTCGTTGAGACCGTAGAGGGTCTCCCGGCCCGGCACCTCAACCTCAACCATAGTTCGGTCGATGATATTATAGTTTCCGGTAACAATATGGTCAACAATCTGCTCCACATCTGAAATCGGAGCAGCCGAGAGATAACCGAGATGTCCGGCATTGACACCCATCACAGGCAAGCCGTAGTCGAGCACCATAGCCGCAGTGCGGAGAAAAGTGCCGTCGCCACCTATGCTGAGGGCGAGAGTATCGCTACCCGGATCTCCGCCATCATAACACGAAATTTCGGCAGGCACGGTTATCCGGCCGTTGATATAGTCGAAAAACGATCGCTCTACCATAGTCGGCACCTCGCAACGGCACAGCGTAGCGAGTAACTTTTCTATATATGAAAGCGAATTATCCTGAAAATTATTGCCAAAAACTATAACTGAGGTCATCGGACAGCTCACACTTTAAGATATGACATGAGTTCGCCGAGCCGCTCAATGGCCGTTGCAGCCAGCGGATCTTCATTCCCGGGCTTAAACGTCACCACCTCAAAGCCATAACGCTCGAGCGACCGTGCTACCGACATGGGATGACGGTGACTCACCCTCAGCTCGACCACAATCTCACCGGGATTGTCGGTCACGTCGGAGGTGACATTGAGATTGAGCAAATGGGCATCGGCATCTTCCACCGCCCTCGCGATGAGCGAGGCGCTGTATTGAGCGCGCATACACCTCACGGTCAGCTCGCTGCTATCTTCCCGGTAGGGAAAAAGGCGGCTGTCAAGCGACTTGTCGGGGGTGACGGCTGATGATATGCGGTTGCCTGAAACAATCATGCTCACGATTTTTAGTTAGAAAACTTTTACAGTCGGGAATTTCTGACTATTTTTGTAGTCAATTTTGCGAAGTGCAAAATTACGGATTTTTTTTCGTATATCTAAATAACACTCCACCTTGCCGGGTGGTTTTTTAACAGAATGACAAATCTCAGCGTCAATATCAACAAAGTAGCCACACTGCGCAACGCCCGCGGTGAAAATGTGCCGGATGTGCAACAATTTGCCGTTGACTGCGAAAAGATCGGAGCTAACGGCATAACAGTCCATCCCCGTCCCGACGGGCGACACATAAAATATGAGGATGTGTTCATGCTCCGCCCCCTCATCAAAACAGAGTTCAACATCGAGGGCTATCCCTCCCCCGAGTTCATGGATCTGGTGCTGAAGGTTAAACCGGCTCAGGTCACCCTTGTGCCCGATGCCCCCGACGCGCTTACCTCAAGCGCCGGATGGGATGTGAAGGCCAACAGCAAATTCCTCACCTCGATTGTTGAGCAACTGCGCGATGCCGGTATCAGAAGCTCGATTTTCCCCGACACTGATCCTGACACCAGCCGCGACGCCGCCAACGCGGGCGCCGACCGTGTGGAGCTCTACACCAAGCCCTACGCCGACCTCTATCCCACAGATCCCGAAAAAGCGGTGGCCCCCTTTGTCGAAGCCGCCCGCGTGGCCCACAAAGTGGGTCTCGGAGTTAATGCCGGCCACGACCTCAGCCTTGAGAATCTGGAGTTCTTTCACTCCAGAGTGCCCTATCTCAACGAGGTATCGATAGGCCATTCGCTCATTTCCGACGCCCTCTATCTCGGCATCTCCGACACCATCAAGAAATATAAGAAGTGTCTCTCCTGACCCCGTGTCAGATTGAATATATATCTGTCTGTTAAACCATTAATCAAAATCTCCGGACCAAACACCCGAAGTGTCAATCGCCATGATTCAAACCGAAACTGTCAATCCTCTCGACACCACCACATTTCTTTCAGGCGACCCGTCTCTCGCCTCAAACATAGTTGAAACCGTATCCGCTCAGGCCGAACCCGTGGCCGAACAGACCCTCTCGGTGTGGGATCTCTGTCTACAGGGCGGCTATATCATGATTCCTCTTGCCATCCTTTCGATTATCTCAATCTATATCTTCATCGAAAGAACCATCGCCCTTCATCGTGCCGCGCATGAGGATCACTCATTCATGAGCCGCATAAAAGATTATATTCATGACGGTGACCTCGACAACGCCACTCGCCTCTGCCAATATACCAACACCCCCTCGGCCCGTCTCATCGAGAAAGGCATCAGCCGCATCGGACGTCCCATGAACGATGTGCTCGTGGCAATTGAAAATACCGGTAACATCGAAGTGGCCGCTCTCGGCAAAGGTCTGCCGTGGCTTGCCACCACCGCCGCCGGCGCTCCCATGCTCGGCTTCCTCGGCACCGTTATCGGTATGGTGCAGGCATTCTTCAACCTTGCTCAGGCCGGAACATCGGCCAATATCGACGTGCTTGCCGGAGGTATCTATGAGGCTTTGGTGACTACCGTGGCCGGTTTGATCGTGGGTGTGATAGCCCTGTTTGCCTACAACTATCTCGTAGCCCGCATCAACAAAATCATGGCCACCCTCGAGGGTCGCACAATGGAGTTTATGGACCTCCTCAACGAACCCGCCCGATAATAAGGCAACTATCAGTCATTCACCAACCCCTATCAGTCAATGGCTCTCAAACGTCAATTCGACATGACCTCGGTGTTTTCGATGGCCTCGATGACCGACGTCATATTTCTTCTGCTTATATTCTTTATGGTGACTTCCACCTTTGTGTTTCCCACAGCGTTGGAAATCAACCTGCCTCAGAGCTCGGAGCAAACCGCCATCAAGCCCGCCACCCGCGTATATATCGACGAGGAGATGAAATATTATGTTTCGACCTCCGACGGTCAGCCGGTAGAGGTCGCCCCTGAAAATCTGGCCGCGGTGCTCGTGCAGCTTGTCAACGCCGAGACCGCTCCGGTCGACCCGCTCAATCCCGCCGTAACACCCGAGCGCTTCATAGCCGTCTATGCCGACGAATCGGTCAACTACGGCAAGCTCGTTGAGGTGCTCAACATCGGCGCTGAAAACGGCCTCAAGATGGTGCTCGCCACCAAGCCGGCTCCTGCCTCGGCACTCCCTGCCGCCAACTGACCGCCGCTGACTTCAGCCACGACGCGTTTATCCTATCGTCTCACTCCCTTTTCATCCTCCATTTGTGAAAAAAGACCGCATAATAGCCCTGATTGGCACCACGGTGTTCCACATCATTGTGGTGCTCCTGCTGATATTTCTCTATCTGGCCTACAGACCCGAGGATAAACCCGTGTGGCCACCTGAAGATACATCCGAATTGCTGCTCGAAGGAGAATATGTGAAACTCGGCGACGTGGCTCAGCCTCAGCCGGCCAACAGCCCTGCCAAAGCTTCGGCTCCCCAACAGGCCAAAGAAGCCGACGACCTTACCGACGCCGGCGAAGTGGCCGAAACACCTCCGGCCATCGTAACCTCTAAAACCGAATCGCCGATGAAGGTAGCCGACAAGCCTAAACCGGAGAAAACGGGCCCCACAAAAGAGGAACTCGAGGCCAAAGCCAAAGCGAAAAAACAGGAGGAAACCGCAGGTAAAATCAACCAGAGGGTTAATTTCGGAAACACCTCGTCAACCAACAGCAACTCAGGCAATCCCGGCGCGCCCAACGGCAACAGCAACAAAGGCGCCCTCGGCGGCACTCCCGGATTTAATCTCAGCGGCCGCTCGCTTGAACACTATACCTTGCCCCGTGGCAAAAATGTGGGCACGATCGTGATTACAATCAGAGTTAACCGCGAAGGCAAGGTAACTTCGGCCTCCTACAGAAGCGGTAAGGGAGCTATCGCCGGCGACTCAAATGCCCGCAACAGCTGTATAGCCGCTGCCAAAGAATCGCGGTTCTCGGTCAAGGCCGACGCTCCCGCCGAGCAGATAGGCACAATAACCTATACTTTCAACTAATTGCTTAACCGATGAGTGGAAGGTGGAAAATCGCAGTCATCTGCATGGTGCAGCTTCTCTCCGTGATAGCGGGCGGACTGTTGCAGTCATGTGCCGATTCCACCCCCACCCCACGCGGACATCGCTTCCATGCCGGAGGTGAGTCTATACGCGAGGTGCTTGCAACCGACTCCGTAAGCCGATATGAACGTCTGCTCGACACAATGCCCGAGCCGACGGTGAAAATGAAAATCAACCATCACGGCAGCTACGGCTCCCTGTTCGGCGACAGCAACTACATTCACTGGCAGGAGGGCGTAACCTCGGGCATCACTCCGCTGACCGACAGCCGTTCACACTGGCAACTCAGACGGCCGCTTGAAAAGCTCGCCTCATGCCGCGACTTCTATGTGGAGAAGCTCTCCCACTCTGTGCCCTATGTAGTGCCCGAAGCCGCTGCAATGGTTCATGAGATAGGACGACGGTTTAACGACTCGCTCCAAAGCCGCGGTGGGGGAAACTACCGCATAAGAATCACAAGCGTGTTGCGCAATCCTGCAGGAATATCCCGATTGAAACGCCGCAATGTCAATGCGGTCGACTCGTCGGTTCATCAGCTCGGCACAACCGTAGATATATCCTATGCCAGGTTTGCAGCCGACCCCGAAGTCACGGTAGCCCGCTCGATCGACGATCTCAAAGGCCTCCTCGCCGAAATTCTCCTTGAAATGAAAAAAGAGGGGAAATGCTACCTCAAATATGAGCGCAAGCAACCCTGCTTCCACATCACAGTGCGTGCCGACGCCTATCACCGCAACTGACCCAATCAACTCATCAATTCCGACCCATGTCTGACTCCACTCCCTCAGCCAAGCCAACCGAAAAAAAGTCAAAGCGCCATCCTATAAGGCGTTGGCTCAACCGACTGCTGATAATTATAGCTGTCATTGCGGTTATAATCGTGGCGGCCATCGGAGTGACGGTGTCATATCTCTCACCCTCGCGACTCACCCCGCTTGTTACCCGCATAGCCTCCGACTATCTTGACGCAGAGGTCAAGGCTTCGCGTGTGGAGCTGTTTTTTTATAAAAGTTTCCCCAAAGTGAGTGTCGAGGTCGATTCGCTCTCGATAATTTCAAAGTCTCTTTCCGATCTCCCCGACTCATTAGCAAGCCGTCTCCCGAAGGATTATCCCCTCCTGCTGTCGGTCAAGGCTCTGAGCGGAGGCATCAATCTCGCCGCCCTGTCTACAGGAAAGATCGAGCTGCTCGACGTTGAAATCGTGTCACCCCGGGTCAATCTCGTAAAAGCTGACTCCCTGCGCGCCAACTATCTTATTTTCCCGGAATCGGAAAATAAGGAGAAGAGCGAGATTCCCGACCTTTCGATCAATCGCTTTTCCATAACCGAAGATGCAAAAATCGATTATTTCTCATTGCCCGACACCATCAATGCCGCTGTAAATATCACCACCTCACTCAGTCAGGGTGCCGACGAGCGCAGCTATACCCTTTCGCTCGAAGGCGATGCCTACGGATTATTGTCACCCTCATTCCGTCTGCCCCTTACCGGTTTCGGGCTCGACGGCCGGATAGGATGGTCGCCCGATGACGCTTATTCGCTAAGCCTCAACGATATGAAGCTGCGCGTGGCTGACTTCGACATTAATTTCTCGACCGCTCTCGATTTCGCCGACCGGCTGACAATCAAGACTTTCGAAGCGATAGGAAGAAAGTGGCCGGTAACAGCCGCCATACCATATCTGCCGGAGAATATTGCCGAAGAGCTGCGCAAGGTCGACACCGATCTCACATTAAGCTTTTCAGCCGAACTTGCCGAGCCCTATCAACCGGGCGACTCACTTCTCCCCTCGGCTGCGCTGATTCTCTCGACCGAAGGCTACCTTAACTATCAGAACGTTAAGCTCAACAAGCTTGAAAGCGATATATCTATCGACTTTAACGGCGCTTCACCCGACCTCTCGACAATGACGGTAAACCGTCTCCACATCGTCGGGCCCGCTACCGCACTCGACATTTCGGCCAAAGTGACCTCACCCATGAGCGATCCCTGCATAGAGGGCAAAATAAAGGGAAGCACCCAGCTCCACAAACTGCCCCGTCTGCTTACCGACCGCATAAAATTCCACCCCAGAGGTCTTTTTACTGCCGATGCCGACTACAAGCTGAGAGTGAGCGACCTGACAGGCGACAGATTTCACAAAATCAAGGTCAACGGCTCCGCATCGCTGATTAATTTCGAGGGTCACACCACCACACGCTCTATCGAAGTCTATGCCCGCAAGGCTAAAATGAAATTCGGTTCAAACGCCTCGTTTTCAATAGGCGACTCCGCGCAAATCGACTCCATGCTGGCCGCTCATGTAGTGATTGACACTGCAACCGCCTATGTCAACGGTGGTGAACTGGTGTTTTCAGGCCGCAACATCCGCGCCGGCGCCATGACCAAAAATATCTCCACCAGCCGCGACACCACGATAATCAACCCTTTGGGTGGCAGGGTAAAAGCCGACATGCTCAAACTGCATGTGCTCAACGATTCGATCTGGCTCACACTGTTTAATTCCACAACCTTCGCCTCGCTTCAGCGCTATAAGAATCATGCGCGTCACCCGCTGATATCACTCTCATTCAACACCTCGTCGCTAAGATTCACAAATCCCCTCACCCGAGTGGGACTCAACAACCCGCATATCAAATTTGCCTTCCATCCCAAGGCCAAGCCCAAAATGAACCACAGGCTTGAAAACATCTTTGACTCGCTCACCATAGCTCATCCCAAGCTGCGCCCCGACTCTATCTATCTTATGGCGCGCAAGGAAATGAGAGCGCAAAACAAATTACGCCCTCATCGCAAAGCGATGGTGAGGGAATCGAACGGAACCTCCGACCTCAATCTCAAACTCAATTCACGCATGTCGGCATGGCTCAGGTGGCTCGACGCACGTGGCTCGGTATCGGCCAAAGCGGGGCGTATGATGTCGGCCATGTTCCCACTGCCGGCAAGAGTTAGAAATCTGTCGTTGAATTTCACCACCGACTCGGTCAACATCGACACCCTGAGTCTTAAACTTGGTCAGACCGACCTAAAAATCAGCGGCACTGTCACCAATATCGAGAGGGCCCTTACCTCTAACCGTGCGCCTGTAAAAGCTCAGTTTGTAGTCTTTTCCGACACCATAAACATCAACCAGCTTGCAAAAGCCGCCTTTACCGGCTCTGCTTATATGGCGCGCCGCGACTCGCTGTCACGCCTTAAACTACCCGCCCTAAGCGATAACCAATCTGACTCGGCAGCTATCACAACCCTCAGCCATCATGCCGATAAAGCCGGAACATTGGCCTTTGTTGTGCCGAGCAATCTTGAGGCTGAAATTATTGTCAGGGCCAACAACGCTCTCTATTCCGATATATGGGTTCAGCAGCTGCAGGGCAACATCGGTATACTCGACGGAGCTGTAAACCTCGATCGCCTCGGCGCCTTCACTCCGATAGGATCGTTCGACCTGACCGCGCTCTATTCCGCACCCGATCTGAGGAATATTGATTTTGCCGTGGGATTGGTGGTGAGAAAACTGCAGCTCAGAAAATTTCTCGACCTCATGCCTCAGATCGATTCCCTGATGCCGGTGCTCAACTCGGTAGAGGGTATCGTAACCGCCGAACTCGCAGCAACCTCAAGTCTTGATTCGATACTCAATTTCAAGACATCTACCCTGCGCGCAATGCTCAAGCTTACAGGCGATTCGCTTGTGTTGCTCGACAACGAGACTTTCCGCACCATCGGCAAATGGCTTATGTTTAAGAATAAAGACCAAAACATGATCGACCACATGAATGTGGAGCTTCAGGTTGCTGACAATATGCTACACCTCTTCCCGTTTGTGTTTGACTTTGATCGCTATCGCATAGGTGTTGCGGGCAGCAACGATATGGCGTTTAATCTTAACTATCATATTGCGGTGCTCAAATCACCCATTCCCTTTAAATTCGGAGTCTACATAAAGGGACGTCCCGGTCATCTCAGATTCTCGCTCGGCAAAGCCAAGTTTAATGAAAAACAAGCTGTTACGCAGCGCAATCTTACCGATACCCTACGCATTAACCTCATTGATGAGATTGAGAGAGTGTTTAGATTCGGTGTGACATCGGGCGAACTCAACGCGCGTCTGCAGGGTCTCACCCGACCGGTAGCCACTGAATTTGAGATCGCCGACACACTCTCTCACGCCGACTCGCTGTTCTTTATCAACAACGGTATTCTTCCCCCCACAGACACAATTCCTCAGCCTATCGCCACCAAGCCCAAAAAGAGAATTAAAAATCCTTTCCGCCGACTCAGGAAATAATCTTTATCAATCGAGAGTCTGCACGCCTCCTCCATTGACCATAAGCACCTGGCCGCTTACCCATGCTGAAACCGGCGCGGCGAAATAGAGAACGGCGCCGGCTATATCCGACACTTCACCGAGACGTTTGATTGGCGTGTGTGCCAGCATCTTCGCCTCTATTTCCGGAGTAAGCACAGAAGCAAGAGCGCGGGTTCGTGTCGCTCCCGGACCCACATTGTTGATACGTATACCCATAGATCCGTAATCATAGGCAAGATTCGACGCCAAATGGTTGAGAGCAGCCTTCGACGATCCGTAGATAGCCATATCAGGGTCGTTGTTGATACTGCTCATCGAAGTAATATTGACAATGCTGCCATAACCCGACTTCTGCATATAGGGTGCGGCGAGCTTGCACAGCTGCCACGGAGCGAATACATTGATGGCATAGATACGCTCAACGTATGCTCGGTCAATCTTAAACGGATTCTCGCGACCACCCCCTCCGAGGCCGGCATTATTGACCAGGATATTGATAGTACCATAGGTCTTGACCGTGAAGTCAATCAGAGCGGTCAAATCAGCTTCTTCAAGCACATTACAAACCGTGGCCGAAGCCTTGCCACCGGCTTTTACAATTTCATCAACTGTAGCTTGAGCTTTCTCGATAGTGAGGTCACTCACCACCACCGAAGCTCCGGCAACGGCAAGAATCTCGCAACAGCCCTTTCCTATGCCGTCGCCTCCACCGGTAACAACAGCAACCTTGCCTGTAAGGTCAAATAGTTTATCTATATCCATTCTGCTAATTATTAGTGTGTATATTCATTAAAACTATCACACCGATTATTAGGTTCATGGACCTACACGATTATGGCAAATACCAAATAGTTCTTATCTATCATAATAAAGCGACAACACACCGGAACTGACTGGTCACAGTTGCCGGTGTGTTGAAGAAATATCGTATAGAGATTTATTTCAGCTTGGCGAGGGCGTCGGCAATGCGGCGCATGGCTTCGCGGATATTGTCGTCGGAAGTGGCATAGCTCAGACGGATATATCCGGGGAGACAGAATGCAGAGCCGTCGACAGTGGCAACATGGGCTTCTTCAAGAAGATACATGGCGAGATCGCCTGAGGTAGCTATTACCTTTTCGCCGGCTTTCTTGCCGAGATAGGCCGACACCTCGGGGAAGAGATAGAAAGCGCCCTGAGGCTTGTTGACCTTAAGTCCGGGAATCTGCGAGGCAAGTTCCACCACGAGGTCACGGCGGCGCTCAAAAGCCACGCGCATCTCCTCGACACACTCCTGCGAGCCGCTGTAGGCAGCTTCGGCAGCCTTCTGAGCAATCGACGAAGCGTTCGATGAATACTGGCTCTGGAGCTTGGTCACAGCCTTGGCAATAGGAAGCGGAGCGGCACAGAAACCTATTCTCCAGCCGGTCATGGCGTAGGCCTTCGACACACCGTTGATCACCACAGTGCGGTCTTCAATCTCCTTAAACGAGCCGAGACTGCGATATTGGCCGGTGAAGTTGATATGCTGATAAATTTCATCGGCAAGCACAATTATCTCGGGATAGTCGGCGAGCACCTTGACAATCTCCTCGAGCTCGGCAGGGGTATAGACACTTCCGGTGGGATTGCTCGGCGAACAGATCAACACCATTTTTGTCTTTGGAGTGATAGCGGCACGAAGCTGTGAGGGGGTGATCTTGAAATCCTGCTCTATGCCCGCGGGAACCTCTACGGTAACGCCCTCGGCAAGTTTCACCATCTCAACATAGCTGACCCATGCGGGAGTGGGGATAATAACCTCGTCGCCCGGATTGATGACCGACAGAATTACATTGCAGAGCGCCTGTTTGGCACCGTTGCCAACCACTATCTGCTCGGGAGCGTAAACCACTCCGTTGGTAGCGGCGAGATTGTCAACAATAGCCTTGCGCAGCGACATATAGCCGGGCACGGGGGTATAGAAAGTAAAATTGTCGTCAATAGCTTTTTTGGCCGCCTCCTTGATGTGGGCAGGGGTGGGGAAATCAGGCTCTCCCACTGCAAGATTGATCACGTCAATGCCCTGAGCCTTAAGCTCGGCACTTTTTTGAGACATAGCTAAAGTGGCTGACGGCGAGAGGTTTGCAACCCTATCGGAAATTGGAGTCATGTTGTCGGGATGTGATTATGTGTTCAAAAACTTGTGTTGAGGGAAACACTATTCTCCTCACGAGCGACAAAGTTAGCAAATTTTTCAATGTCGGCTCTCATCCTCCCCTCCCATTTTCACCCCCCCCCGCCAAAAAACCGCCCTGTTCGGCCCCAATTGATTATCCCCTATACGTTAGGCCAAAAAGTCATATACCCGAAAATATCAATGTGTATGTCCCCATAATTTGGTAA